>NZ_LKKV01000082.1:0-67211 GCF_001902585.1 Streptobacillus notomytis
ATTTTAGGATTTTAATTTTTTAAATCAATATTATTTATAACTTAGATAAACATTAGAACCATTTACATATGTTTATTAATGTTGTATAATTAGGGTGTCAATAAAAATAGAGGAGAAATGATATGAAAAAGAAATTATTAATACTTGCAACTTTACTTATAGCTACAATAAATTTTGCAGGGACTAAAGAAGATTTTGAAAAAGCTTATAAAAATTATGAAACAACAAAAAATGTTGAACAATTAGAAAAAGATTTATTAGAAATTGTAAAATCAAAAACAGATCATTACACAATAAGTTCTAAATTTGATTTGGCGAAAATAAAAATTATTCAAAATAAGAATGCAGAAGCTAGAAAATACATAAATGAAATTTTAGCTGATAAGTTAGTTAGTGCAGATGGTATAAAAATGGCTAAGACTTTACTTTATTCTATTGAAGAAAACTATGATAAAAAAATGAAACTATTATCTGAATTAATAGCATCAGATCCAAAAGATCTATCTTTACAAGTTGAAATGTTAAAAGAATTATCTGTTAAAAAAGATAATGTTAAATTCGATAAGTTATATAAAGAATATGTAAAAAATATATCTAAAGATGAAAAAGTAAAAACATCTTTTGATATTAACTTAATTAAAGACTTATTAGCTCAAAAACAATTTTCAAATGCAGATAAAATTATTAAACCATATTTTACAAGTAAAAATAATGAATTAAAAGCATTAGCAAATTATTATACAGCTATAAGTAAATTTGAACAAAAAGATATTAAAAACTCAGTAAAATATTCAGATATGGCAAGTAAGTTATCAAAAGAATTAGATGCTGATATAGAAAACTTTAGTTACTTATTAGCTATAGAAACTAAGCAACATGATAAGGCGTTAAAAAAATTAATGATATTAAAAAATCTTACTAAAGAAAAGAGTGTATATTTTGAATTAATTTCTTTAGCAGAAATTTTAAATAAAAAAGAATTGGTAGAAAGTACTATTAAAGAATTTAGAACTATGTTAGATGAAAAACAAAATATGTATTTAAATGATACTTTAGCTAAGTTATTTTTATCAGATAAAATGTTTGAATTAGCAGAAAAATATGCTAAAAAAACTATAACAGAAGATAAAAACCCTGAAGGTAATTTAGTTCTTGCAGTTATATATGCTAATTTAAATAAAAAAGAAGAAGCTTTAAAAAATGTTAGAGAAGCTATTTCTAAAAAAGTTGAAGGAGCAGTAGAAGTAGAAAAACAAATATTAGAAAAACTAAAATAGGATGCTATGCATCCTATTTCATATTATGAAATAAATATAACGTTATATATTTTGATTTTATAGGTAAAATGAAGATATTGATTAGATTGTAATAAAAAAAATTGTGCAGACTTAATCTATATGGTATACTTTAATTGTACTAAGATATTAGACAGGAGGAATTAAAATGAGTTTTAAACTTAAAGATTTACCTTATGCTTATGATGCTTTAGAACCAGTGATAGATAAAGAAACTATGCATCTTCATCATGATAAACATCATAATGCTTACGTTACAAATTTAAATAACCTTATAGAAGGTACAGGATTTGAAAATGCAACGATAGAAGAAATATTAACATCACTAGATAAAATACCTGAAGCTAAAAGAACAGGGATTAGAAATAACGCTGGAGGAACATACAATCATGATATATTCTGGGAAACAATGATACCAGGTGGATCAAAAGAACCAGTGGGGAGATTAAAAGAAGCAATAGATAAAACTTTTGGTTCTTTTGAAGAATTCAAAAATTTATTTAATTCTAAGGGATTAACTCAATTTGGTTCGGGTTGGGTATGGTTAGTTAGTGATGAAGAAGGAAATTTAGAAGTATTGTCTACAAGTAATCAAGACACTCCATTATCTGATGGAAAAAAAATAATTTTATGTAATGATGTTTGGGAACATGCTTATTATTTAAATTACCAAAATAGAAGAGCTGATTATCTAAAAGAATGGTTTAACGTAGTAAACTGGGATATTGTAAGCGATAGATATTAATATTTTTGTCCTCGAAAGAGGACTTTTTTTATTTCTATCTTCCCTTTTTATAATTATTATGTTATACTTAATTTAATCACTATATATGGAGTTAAGAATATAATTGAATACACAATATATTGTGTTATAAGATGATTTGAAAGAGGTTGTTATGAATATATTAAAAAGAGATGGTAGAGTAGAAAAATACGATTCAAATAAAATTAGAAATGCTATAATCAGAGCAAATGAAACTGTGATGTTAGAAGATAGAATATGTGATAAAAAAATAGAAGAAATAATACAACATATAGAGGATAAAAAAATATCTACAGTTGAAGAGATTCAAGACTTTATAGAAAAATCTTTAGTACATGAAGGGTTATATAAACTAGCAAAAAACTACATAGTATATAGATATACAAGATCTCTTGTTAGAAAAGCTAATACAACAGATGAGTCTATACTTGCATTAATACAAAATGTTAATAAGGAAGTTGGAGAAGAAAATTCAAATAAAAATTCATCAGTAGCATCTACTCAAAGAGATTTAATTGCAGGTGAGGTTAGTAAGGATTTAACAAGACGGATAATACTTCCAGAGCATATTAGTAAGGCTCATGAAGAAGGAATGTTACATTTTCATGATGCAGATTATTTTATTCAAAATATTTTTAATTGCTGTTTAGTAAATATTAAAGATATGTTAGATAATGGTACGGTTATTAACTCAAAATTAATAGAATCACCTAAAAGTTTTCAAGTTGCATGTACAGTACTTACTCAAATAATTGCAGCAGTTGCAAGTGGACAATATGGTGGTCAAAGTATAGATATTAGACACTTAGGTAAATATTTACGTATAAGTAGAGATAAATATATGAATAAATACAGAGAAAAGTATAGTAATTTAGATGAAAAAATTTTACATTCATTAGTAAAAGATAGGGTTAAAGATGAATTAAGAAGTGGGGTTCAAACTATACAATATCAAATTAATACATTAATGACAACTAATGGTCAATCACCATTTGTAACCCTATTTCTTTATGTAAGAGATGATGATGAGTATAAAGAAGAGGTTGCAGATATAATAGAGGAGATATTCAATCAAAGAATACAGGGAATAAAAAATGATCAAGGTGTTTATGTAACGTCTGCATTTCCAAAATTAGTATATGTATTAGATGAAAACAATGTATTAAAAGGTGGGAAATATGATTATTTAACTAGATTAGCTGTAGAATGTACATCTAAGAGAATGTATCCTGATTATATAAGTGCTAAGATAATGAAAAATAATTATGAGGGTAATGTATTTTCACCTATGGGATGTAGATCTTTTCTTTCACCATACAAGGATAATAATGGAGAATATAGATTTGAGGGAAGATTTAATCAAGGAGTAGTAAGTTTAAATTTAGTACAAATAGCTTTAATTGCAAAAACAGAAGAAAAATATTTTGAATTATTAGAAGATAGACTAAATTTATGCTTTGAAGCATTAATGTTAAGACATAATAGATTAAAAGGAACATTATCTGATATTTCACCTATACATTGGCAATATGGGGCTATATCAAGACTTAAAAAAGGAGAGAAAATAGATAAGTATCTTATGGATGGATATTCAACTATATCTCTTGGATATATAGGAGTGTATGAAGCTGCAAAACTTATTACAGGTAAATCTCATACTACTAAAGAAGGAAAGATATTTGCTTTAAAATTAATGAAAAGATTAGAATCTGCAACTATAAAATGGAAAAAAGAAACAGGAATAGGTTTTGGTCTTTATGGAACTCCTGCTGAAAGTCTTTGTTATAGATTTGCAAGAATAGATAAGAAAAAATTTGGTGTAATTGAAGATGTTACTGACAAGGGATATTACACTAATTCATATCATGTAGATGTAAGAGAGAATATTTCTGTATTTGATAAATTTAATTTTGAATCAGAATTTCAAAAAATATCTAGTGGTGGAGCAATATCTTATGTTGAAATACCTAATATGACTAAAAATGTTGAAGCTTTAGAGGAAATGGTTAAATATATATATGATAATATACAGTATGCAGAATTTAACACTAAAACAGATTATTGTCATGTTTGTGGTTTTGATGAAGAAATGATAGTAAATAATGAGAATAATTGGGAATGTCCACAATGTAATAATAGGGATAAAACAAGAATGAATGTTATAAGAAGAACTTGTGGATATTTAGGAGAAAATTTTTGGAATGAGGGGAAAACTAGAGAGATAAGTAAAAGAGTGTTACATATATGAGAATAGCAAAAATTAAACCTACAGATATTTCTAATGGTATTGGTATAAGGGTAAGTATTTTTGTATCTGGCTGTAGACATGCTTGTCAAGGTTGTTTTAATAAAGAAATATGGTCATTTGAAAAAGGTGAAGATTTTGACGATAGCATACTTAATGATATATATACATATTTAGATAAATCATATATTAAAGGGTTAACGTTTTTAGGAGGAGAACCATTAGAACCTAAAAATCAGGAAGGTGTATATTTTATCCTTAAAAGTGTAAAAGAAAGATTTCCTGATAAAGATATTTGGCTATATTCAGGTTTTACTTATGAATATTTAATCTCAGATATGTTATCATATTTTCCAAAGTTAGGGAAAATATTAGAGTTGATTGATGTTTTAGTAGATGGCAAATTTGAATTATCATTACTTGATTTAAAACTAAAATTTAGAGGTTCTAGTAATCAAAGAATAATTGATATGAAAAAAACTAGGGAAAAGGGTGAAATAATATGGTTGAAAGAAATAGAGGATGTTTCAAAATATACTTTGGCTAAGGAAGCTATATCAGAAAGAATGGATAATTTAATAAAAATAGATAGAATGGGACTTTAAGATATTTTTAAAGCCCTTTTCTTTTTAATTAGGAAAATCTATTTTTATTGATTTTAAGGTATGAGTTGGTATATAATATAGGTATGATAAGTAAGGGAGTTGATTATGAAATTAAAAAAAGTTTTAATATATAGTAGACATGGAATAAGGTATCCGTTATTTAATTTAGAGGAAATAAGTAAAATTGTAAATCCTGAAAAAATTAAATGGGATTTTGAAGACGGAATACTTACTAAAAAAGGAGAAATGTTAGAGTATGAGTTTGGAAAATATTTAAAAAAATATTTAGATAAATTAGATTTTAATATCTCAACTAAAGAATTTCATACAAATTCCATGAAAAGAACTGTATTAACTTCAAAAATATTAGCTTTATCTATGTTTCCTTTTGAAAATATAGAGGTAAAATATATGTTTGATGATATGAAAAAAGTTGATTTAAATTACAATATTTTATTAACTCCAGATATTATTAATACAGAAAAAATAGAAAAATCTGATAAAAAATTAAAGAATTCATATAATTTAATAGAATCAAGTTTAGGATTAGAAAAAGATAGTATATATAATCTTAAATCTAAAATAACTATAGATGATAGAGGGATTATATATTTAGATGGTGCTTTTAAATACGGGACAGATATAGTAGATATGTATATTTTAAAATATTATGAAGGGTTTAAATATGATGAAATATTTAAAAGCAATAATTTTAGGGAAGAACTTAAAGAAATGTCTAAGGTAAAAGACTCACTACTTGACCTTTTATTTGCAGATAAGGAGTATGTAAATTATTCTGAAAAAAGTGCATATAAATTAATGTTAAAGCATGCTAAAAATGACATAGATTTATCTGTAATAGTTGGACATGATTCAAATATTGCTACAATATTAGCGGCTTTAGATATTAATACTGAGGATCTAGGTAATGAGTTTGAAAAATATCCTATAGGTTCTAAACTAGTATTTAAAATATATGAAAATGATAGTTTTGATTTAGATATACTTTATTATGATGTTGATAGAATAAGATATATGGAAGATAGGGAACCAATTTGTAAAACTTTAGTAAGTAAAAAAAATTTTAAGTAGAGGTGTAAAATGAACGAAGTAATTAAGTTAATTGAAAATAGGAAATCAGTAAGGAATTTTACTGGAGAAAAAGTAGATAAAAGAGATTTAGAATTAATATTAAGAACATTACTTAGAATGCCAAATTCAAGAAATTTACAGAAATTATCTTTTGTTGTTCTGCAAGATAAAGAAAAAATAGAAAAACTTTCAGAATATTGTGGAAAACAAAAACAAGTTGCTACAGCAGATGCTGTAGTTATAATAGTTGGGGATTATAGTAAATTAATAGGATCATTAAAGGTAAAAGAAGAAGAAGTAGAAGAAAATATATTTTCAACTTCTATAATCTCAGACATGTTTGGAGATGCAGGTATAGCTGCTGCAACTATAGATCTATTAGGGAACTCTTTAGGATATGGTTCAACTATTATAGGTGGAGTATTTAGTGTTGAACCATTAGAAATAGTTAAATTATTAAACTTACCTAGACATACTTTCCCTATTTATGGGGTAACTTTAGGTGTTCCTGAAGAATTTGTTAAAAATTCACCCCTTAAACCTAGAACAAAGTTTGAAAATGTAGTGTTTTTTGAAGAATATGATAAGGAAAAAGCTATAGAGGGTGTAATAGATTACAATGAAGAATTAAATAAATATTGGGAAAGCATAAATGTTAATTTACCATCACATTTAGATGTAGTTAGATCATATTTAAAAGGTGTAAATACAGAATTTTTAACAGGATTTATGAATGAGCAAGGATTTAAAAAATAATGAAAAACAGGAAATGCTTTTAGAAATAGATGAGTTAATAAGTCATTTAGAGAAAAAGAATGTTAAGTTTAATGATAAGGAAAAAGCAAAAGAAACTTTATCTAATTTAGGATATTTCAAGTTAAAAGAATTTTCATATATTTATAGGGATGAAAATGGTAGATATTTTGATAATACTTATTTTGAAAATTTTGTTGATAATTTTTATCTTGATAAAAAGTTAAGATTAGAAATATTATCATTAATTGAAAATATTGAAATATATCTTAAAACTAAACTTGTACAAATACTTGGCAAAAAAGGTGCTTACACTTATTTAGATTTACCTAAGTGGGTAAATAGGGAAGCAGATCCTGAAAGTATTAAAAGAATACATCAAAAAATACTTAAAAAGAATGATAAAATAGTGAATATGGAATATTTTGATAAAAAGGTAGTAAGTCTTTATGTGGAGAAGTATAAAAAGAAAGTTTTACCTATATGGGTAATAATGGAAACATTAACCCTAGGAGAAGTAAAAGAAATGCTTAATGTTGCATATCCCAAAATGTTTGAAAATATGTACATAAATATATATTTAGAATACGATGAATTTTTAAGTAATCTAGAAATTATTAAAGATGTTAGAAATATGTCAGCACATAATAATGATGTATTAACAGAGACATATAGTGTTGGAAATATTATTGATGTTATAGAAATAATATTACATTTTTGTAAGAGCATAGATATAGATGTTGATTATAATGGAATAAAAAAAATCTTATTAGAAATAGAGGAGAAAACTTATTGGTTTAAGAATATATCTAGGGAGTATATAGAGAAATTAATTGATAGGAGTAAGTGATGAAAAGGAGTATAAAAAGATTGGTCACGCTTATATTAACTCTTGGTTTGTTAAATTGTATGAATGATAAATCATATGAAAAAGTAACAGAAAATATAGCTGTTGAAAAATCTGTTGAAGAAAAAGTAGAAGAAAAGATAGAAGAAAAAATAGAAATTGAAGAAAAAAAGGTTTTAAGGTCAGATGATATATTAAGATACCATTATAAAAAGATTGCAAAAACTATAGATCCAAGTATTAGTTTTGAGGGTGTAAATGTAAAAAAATATAGAATTAGTGATGATGAAATATATTTTGGAGATAATGAAGAATTAGTACTTAATTTAGAAAAGTTTAAGGCAATATTTAAATCTGGCGTAGGACTTCCTTCTTTATATAAGGGAGAGGTATTAGTTCCTAAAAAAAGAGAAGTAGATATGTCAAAGAAACATATAGTTTTTTCTTTTGATGATGGTCCTAGGAATAAGTATCATGAATTAATAAGAGAAGTTTTTAATGAATATGATCAAACAGCCTCATTTTTTCTATTAGGAGAAGTAGTTAAGAAAAATTCTAATATGGTTATAAGAACATATTTAGATGGGCATGAAATTATGGGTCATTCATTTACTCATCCTGATTTAACTAAGTTAAGTCCAGAAAAAATTTGGAAAGAATATCAAGGTTGTAATGATGCAATTTTTAAAGTTATAGGACTAGATGTAAAATATTTAAGACCACCTTATGGTGCTGTTAACAAAAAGGTCAAAGACATAGTTGGTGGAAAAAGAAATATAGTATTATGGGATGTTGATTCTGAAGATTGGAAAAGTAGAAATGTGGAAACTATAATTTCAAGAGTTCTTCCTGTAGTTAAAGATGGAGATGTAGTATTATTTCATGACCTATATTTAGAATCATATGAAGCTATAAAATATATGGTTCCAATATTAATAGATCAAGGTTATCAATTTATTAGTTATGAAGATATGATAAAAATTAAAAATAGGCAGAAAGGAGGATAACTCTATGGAAAATGTATATTTTTGGTTAGTATTATTCGTGATATTTATTGTAATTGAAATTTTAACATATAATTTAGTTACTATATGGTTTTCTTTCGCTTCATTAATAGTGGTATTAATTAGCATGGCATTTAAAAATACTGCATTAGAGATATTTATTTTCTCTTTATTAGTTGTAATATTTTTAATATATACAAGACCTATAATTAATAAATATTTTGTTAAAGAAAATTTTCATTCAGATTTTAAAGGGACTAAAGTAAGTATAATTGATATAGAAAATGGAATATATGTTGTTAGATTTAAAGGAAGTAAATGGAGTGCTATATCAAGTGAAGAATTTAAAATAGGAGATATAGCAATTATATATGGATTTGATGGTAATAAAATATTAATAAAAAGAGAGAAAGAGGTATAAGTTATGATAGTATTATTTGGTATAATTTTATTATTATTAGCAATGGTGGCAATTTCAGGAGTTAGAATAGTTCCAGAATCTTATGTATATGTAGTAGAAAGACTTGGAAAATATTCACAAACATTAGAATCTGGATTAAGTTTTATTAATCCATTAATAGATAGAGTTGCTAAACAAGTAACTTTAAAAGAACAAGTGGTAGACTTTGATCCACAAGGAGTAATAACTAAGGATAATGCTACTATGCAAATTGATACAGTTGTGTATTTTCAAATTACTGATCCTAAATTATTTACTTATGGAGTTGAAAGACCTATAGCAGCTATAGAGAATTTAACAGCAACTACTTTAAGAAATATTATAGGGGATATGACAGTTGATCAAACTCTTACAAGTAGAGATGTTATTAATTCTAAAATGAGAATGGAGCTTGATGAAGCAACAGATCCATGGGGAATTAAGGTTAATCGTGTTGAGTTAAAAAGTATAATACCTCCAACAGAAATTAGAATAGCTATGGAAAAAGAAATGAAAGCAGAACGTGAAAAAAGAGCTAAGATTCTTGAAGCACAAGCACAAAAAGAAAGTGCTATCTTAGTTGCAGAAGGGGAAAAGACTGCAGCGATATTAAGAGCAGAAGCTAAAAAAGAAGTAAGTATTAAAGAAGCTGAAGGGAGGGCAAAAGCTATACTTGCATTAAAAGAAGCAGAAGCAAATGGAATAAAAATATTAAATTCTTCAACTCCAACTAAAGAAATACTTGCTCTAAGATCGCTTGAAAGTTTAGAAAAAGTATCACAAGGAGAAGCCACAAAAATATTTATACCTAGTGAATTACAAAATTTGACTTCATTACTTGCAGGTATTAGAGAGATAAAATAAATATGATGATAAAAGATTTTGAATTGAAAAATAGGGCCAAATTGTTTGTTCTAGCTATTTTAGGAATACTGTTTTCGCAATTTTTAGGTGGTTTTATTGAAGGAATTACTTCTGCAATACAAAAAAGACCACTTGATTTGTATAATATACTATTTTTGTCTAATATATTTACTTTTTTAATAATTTATTTTGGTTTAAAAAGATTTAAAATAAGTATTTTTGAAAAAGAAAACGTTTCATTAATCCAGTTTATATCAGTATTTGTTTCTACAGTTATATTAAGTAGAATTATAGGGATTATTAATATCTATTTTTCTATTAATCCTGATAATCAAAAACAATTAGAATTAATAGTAGGTAATAAAAATTATATATTGATAATACTAGTAATTGGAATTATGGCACCCATAGTAGAAGAAATAGTTTTTAGAAGAATAATATATAATTTATTTAAGAATAGATATGTTGGATTAATGGTATCTATATGTTTATTTTCATTAGTGCATGCACCTAAAAATATTTTAGAATTTTTAGTATATTTTATGTTAGGTTTAGTGTTTACAGGAACATATTTTGTTACAGGTTCTTTAAAACTTGCTATACTTTCACATATGACCAATAACCTTATATTTATATTAGGGTATATTGCTAAATAGAAGGGGAATAATAATGTGTAAATTAGAAATAATTTTTGAAAAATTAGGAATAGATGGACTGCTTTTAACAGATTACTATAATAAAAGATATTTTACAGGATTTACTGGAACTACAGGGATAGCTTTAGTAACTAAAAAAAATAAGTATTTTATTTCTGATTTTAGGTATACAGAACAGGCTACTAAACAAGTAGAAAAATATGGTTTTACATTTATAGAAGATAATGCAAGAAACTACAATAAACTTGTAGAACTTGCAAAAGAAGATGGAGTTACTAAACTTGGTATAGATAATTTAGCACTTTCATTTTCTGAATATGAATCTATAAAAAATGAATTTGACTTTGCAGAATTAGTAAAAGCTTCAAGCGAGTTATTAATTTCAAGAAGAGTTAAAACTGAAGAAGAAATAGAAAAAATTAGAAAAGCTATAAAAATAAGTGAAGAAGCTTTACTTGAAACTATACCTCAAATAAAAGAGGGTATGACAGAAATAGAAGTTGCAGCTATTTTAGAATACAATCAGAGAAAAAAAGGGGCAAGTGGAACTTCTTTTGATACTATAGTTGCAAGTGGATATAGATCTGCTATGCCACATGGAGTAGCAAGTAATAAAAAAATTCAAAAAGAAGAGTTTATAACTATAGACTATGGTTGTTATTATGATGGTTATGCAAGTGATATCACAAGAACTATTTATTTTGGAGAAAATATAGAACCTAGAATGCTTGAAATTTATGAAACAGTAAGAAAGGCAAATGAGCTTGGAATAGAGTTGGTTAAAGCAGGAAAAACAGGTAAAGAAATAGATTTAGCAGTAAGAGAATCTATGGGAGAATATGCAAAATATTTTGGGCATTCATTAGGTCATAGCTATGGTTTAGAAGTACATGAATCACCCATGCTTTCTTCTAGAGATGAAACTAAACTAGAAGTTGGAATGACTGTTACTGTAGAACCAGGAGTGTATATTTCTGGATATGCAGGAGTTAGAATAGAAGATGATATAATAGTTACAGAAAATGGGGCTGAATCTTTGACAACCCTAGATAAGAAATTAATGATGATTTATAATAAATAAAATAAGCTCTAAAACATTAGTTTTAGAGCTTCTATTTTTATCTTTCACAATGATTTATTAATTTTTCTCCGAAATAATTAAGTATATAAAACAATAAACCAAGAGATATAACGCCTGCTATATTGTAGTATATATTATAATTATAACTTAATAAATTGTCAACTATAATAAGAAGAGCGAATTCTATAATTAATACTACAGAAGACAATACTTTTTTAAAATTTTCACACATATTTTATACTCCTTTTATTTTTTTAAAGAATCAATTAATTTTGATACGAATAAATTGATTAAAGCAATTACTAAAGCAAGTCCAATAAGTACAGTTACACTATAAGCTGTGCTATGACCACTAACTAATACTTTATGAAGTCTTGATACAACTATAATTTCTACCATTAGTAAAATAAGGTTGCCTTTTGTAAAGGAACTATTCATTTTATATATCTTCCTTTCATTTTTCAAATTATAATATGTTGATATTTTAATCTATTATTTTTTGAGATTTTCTACTTAAAAATTTTTTATTTTATCAATTATTCTATATAAGAATAATGTTATTGATTTAAAATTTTTCAAAAGAAAACTAATATAAACTATTAGTCCTAAAATTTAACAATAATAATAATTTAAGAGAATCAATTAAATATAGGTATAGACATATCATATTAATTTATATGAATTTAAAAAATAAGTATTTTAAAATTATACATACTTGTTAATTTTTTTTTATCATCATGTTTTCCAGATACTTCATCTATAATGTAACTAGCAGCTCCACCAATAGCTCCGATGGCTGTATTTTTTCCAGTTTCATATATAAAATTTTTAGTATCCCATACTTCTTGACGGTTATTTAAAAAATTATTCCCCAGCAAAAAATGTTAAATAAATAAGTAAAACTGATAAAATTAAAAATTTTTTCATAAAAATCTCTCCTTTATATTTATTTTTGAAGAACTTCATCTATTCTTCTACACTAATTTTGTTCTGTAAATTCTCTAAAGTCAAAAAGTTCTTTTTTTATTTTTATTAATTTAAATAATAAATTGAGTAAAATATATATAAAATATGTATTTACGTTTAATTTAAATTTTCAATATTTTAGAATAAAATTCATATCGTGAAATTATATTATCAAATATATTTATATGATTTGAAAAACGGAATAGATAAAAATATATAAAAAGGGATTGACAATAAAAAATAATTATAGTATAATTAACACTGTCATCAGGACATATGCCTAGGTAGCTCAGTTGGCTAGAGCATGCGGTTCATACCCGCAGGGTCGAAGGTTCGAATCCTTTCTTAGGCACCAATTTATAAAACATAAAATGATAGATATAACTGTAGGAAACTACAGTTTTTTTTATTTGAAAATAATTTTTAAACTTTGAATTTGACACGTGCATTAAATCGTAAGTATAATGACTTTGAATTATATAATTTTAAGGAGAAGAATGTATAGGGAAAAATATATATTTTTATTTATTTTTTTAATTTCTATTGTTTCTAAATCTGAATATATAGATGAAAAAATAAGTAAAGACATAAAAAAAATTGATGAAATTGAAAAACAGATTAAATATGATAAAGTTGAAGATGCAAGTAAATCTGTACGCATAGGTAATGGAGAAAAAGCTAATCTTACTTTTAATAAAGATATTTCAAATCCAAGTTCATATATAGTATATTCAAATGGAAATCCTGATAGTGTTAAAGTTGTTAATAATGCAAATTTATCAAGTGGAGCAGAAGTAATTACAAGTCTACATAATCATGATTTCGCTAATTTAATTCACATAACAAATAATAAGAATATAATTGGAACAGCTAATAATGTATCACCCTTATCATTAATTGGTAAATATGTATATTTTAAAAACTCAAAAGATGCTGTAGTTAAAACTAAATATGATGAATCTCTTTATTTTTCTGCATATGAATTAGGAGTTTTAGATAATTCTGGTAAATTTGAGAAAAAAGCTGAGTTGAACTTTGAAAAAGGAGGTAGTGTAATAAATAGAGATTCAGGAATATTAAGTGATATGAAAGTATCTTCTAGATCATATGTAAATTATATAAATGATGGAGAAATAAAAGGAGAATTAGATATTAGTTCTAGTGGTGTAACAAGATTTGTAAACTCTGGAACTGTTAATAAAATATCTGATATTTCTAGTGACTATTATAGGTATGAAGAAAAGTTGTTTATAAACAAAGAAAAAGGAATAATTAAGGGTGAATATTTAAAAACACATGCAGGAAATATGAATTTTAAAAATTTTGGTAATATAGAATCAAGTAATATTGAAATTGGTGCTTTAAAGGGGAGTATAGAAAATAATGGTAAAATTATTGGTAATGTAACCATAGATGATTCAAATATACCTGATAAAACAAAGAGAAATTTATATTTAAATGTTAATTTACAAAATGGTAGGTTAGAAGGAAATTTAATACTAAAAAGAAAAGATTTAAATGAAACTATAGTTACAATTAAATCTATGGATAATGTTACAGGGAATTTAATAAGTGATGGAGATAATGATACATTAAGATTATTAGGAAGTGGTAAGGTAACTAGTGTAGATAAATTCAAAGATTTTGAAAAAATACATTTACAAAAATCTGATTGGACATTTATAGGTTCTAATTCATCTAAATACAAGGTAAATAAAGAAATTTTGGTTGAGGACAGTATTGCAACATTTGAAAAAGCGTTTATTAGATCTGGTGAAATTATTAACAAAAATTCTATAATTAATTTAAAATCATCTAACCTTATATTTAAAAAAATATTTAATGATGAAACATCGACTATTAATATATTAGAAAGTTCAAATTTTATGGGATTAGAAAAATTTTTGAATAAAGGAAGAATAAGCTTTTTAGAAAATAGATCTAATTATAATACTCTAGATATTACAGGAGATTATGTTGGAGAAAAGAATGCAAATATATTAATGAAAACATATATAGATGGAGATAACTCAAAATCAGACAAAATCTTAGTAAATGGTAGAGTATATGGACATACATCTATAGAGATTTCAAATCCTAACTCAACATTAGAAAAAAGGTTAAAAAAGAGATTGAAATTAATAGAAAGTAAGGATTCAAATAAAGATGCGTTTAGTTTATTAAATCCAGAGCACGGGATATATAAGTATAAGCTTAGTTTAGATGATAATGATTGGTATTTAGAACAGGAATATAATAAAGATGTAATAGGAATAATTTCTAATTCGTATTATAAAGTTAGGAATGAATTTAATTTAAAATATAATGATCATAATAGAACTAAAAATATAAATGCTAAAAGATTATGGACTAAAATATCAAATACATCTAGTAAGAATATATTATCAGATAATAAAAACTTTAATATATTTGTTGATAGTAATTTTACTACTGTAATGTTAGGGCGTGATTTGGGTATAACACATGCTAAAGATAATATATACAAATATGGAATATTTGGAAATATTGGTTTTGATAAAGTTATCTCTAGTAATGAAAAAAAAATAGGAAATACGGGCATATTTGGAATAGGTTCATATGGAACATGGAAGAATAAAAATTGGTATGCAGAAGCTTGGTTAAACTATATGTATTCACAAAATATCGTTAATGTAAAGGATAGAGTTAATTATGAATTACATACTTTTAAATCATCTATAGAAGTTGGAACAGGTGGAGACATGTATTTAGGGGAAAATAGATTGCATGCTAATCTTTACTGTCAACTGATATATAGCTATATTAAAAATCTTGATATGGAAAAATTTGATGATATAAGGTATACTAATAACTCAAATTTAAAATCAAAACTTGGAACGGATTTAACATTATTTACAAAAATTAAAAATATAAATCCATATTTAGAATTTAATTGGAATTATGATGTTAAATTATCTAGTATTTTTGTAGATAATGAAAAGTATTACTATAATGGAAATAAGAATACCTTTGAATTAAAATGGGGCTTAAAAGATATAAATATTGATAATAATTTAAGTATATGGGCTAATGCGATACATCGTTTTAATGAAATAGGATATGGATCTAATGGTGGAGAAATAGGATTGTTATACAAAATAATTTAAAATTCTTGATCATTTTCTTGTTTCGTATTATGAAATATAAGGAGAAACATTTAATTTTAATATGCATTTTTTAAAAAATCTACTATAGTAGTGTATATTAATTAGTTAATTAAATAACAATGGATTGACTTTAATAATTTTTAGTTTTACACTATTAATGTATATAGAAATATAATCGGAGGTTTATAATGGAAAAATTAACAAAAGAACAATTGCTAGATATGTTTAAAAAGATGCAAGAAGCAAGAATTTTTGATCTTAAAGTAGCACAATTAGTTAAAAAAGGTAAAGTACCTGGAATGACTCACTTTTCAGTAGGAGAAGAAGCTGCGAGTATAGGGGCTATGGCAGCATTAAATGCTGATGATATTATTACATCAAATCATAGAGGACATGCTCAAGTTATAGGAAAAGGTATAGATCTAAATGCAATGATGGCAGAAATTTTAGGAAAATACACTGGAATCTGTAAAGGTAAAGGTGGATCAATGCATATTGCCGATGTTGATAATGGAAACTTAGGAGCTAATGGAATAGTTGGTGGAGGACATGGTATAGCTGTTGGTGCTGCACTAACTCAACAAATGAAAAAAACGGGTAAAATAGTTGTATGTTTCTTTGGAGATGGTGCAACTAATGAAGGAAGTTTCCATGAAGCATTAAATATGGCTTCAATTTGGAAGTTACCTGTAATATTTTACAGTATAAATAATGGATATGGAATAAGTGCAGATATTAAAAAAATGACTAATATAGAACATATACATTTAAGAAGTGCTTCATATGGAATACCAGGAATGTTTATTCCAGATGGAAATAATGTTTTAGATGTATATGAAGGATTTAAAAAAGCAGTTAAGCATGTAAGAGAAGGAAATGGACCGGTTTTAATAGAATCTATTACATATAGATGGCTAGGACATTCTTCTTCAGATCCTGGTAAATATAGAACTAAGGAAGAAGTTGAAACTTGGAAGAAAAAAGATCCTATTGAAAATTTAAGAAAATATTTAATTGAGAATAATATAGCAACAGAACAAGAATTATTAGATATAGATGCTTCAGTTAAAAAAGCAGTTGATGAAGCAGTAGTGTTTGCTGAAAACAGCCCATTACCACCACTAGAATCAGCGTTTGAAGATATTTATGCAGACTAATTTAAGGAGAGGATTTAAAAATATGGAAACAAAATTAATGTCATTTAGAGATACAATAATTTTAGCAATGTCAGAAGAAATGAGAAGAGACCCAGATGTTTTACTTATGGGAGAAGATGTTGGAGTATTTGGAGGAGATTTTGGTACTTCAGTAGGGATGATAGAAGAATTTGGACCAGAAAGAGTTAGAGACTGCCCTATATCTGAAGCAGCTATTGCAGGAGCAGCATCAGGAGCAGCAATGACAGGATTAAGACCTATAGTTGATGTAACTTTCATGGATTTCGTTGTTATAGCAATGGATGCTATAGTTAACCAAGCTGCTAAAACAAGATATATGTTTGGTGGAAAAGGTAAAGTACCAGTAACATTTAGATGTGCTGCAGGAAATGGAGTAGGTTCAGCTGCACAACATTCACAATCACTTGAGAGTTGGTTTACACATATTCCAGGATTAAAAGTAGTAGCACCAGGAACTCCAAGAGATATGAAAGGATTATTAAAAGCTTCAATTAGAGATAATAATCCTGTAATAATACTTGAGTACAAATCAGAATTTAACCAAAAAGGAGAAGTACCTTTAGATCCTGAATTTGTAATTCCTTTAGGAGTAGGAGAAATTAAAAAAGAAGGAACTGATGTAACAGTTGTTACATATGGAAAAATGTTAACAAGAGTTATGAAAGCAGCAGAAGATTTAGAGAAAGAAGGAATTTCAGTTGAAGTAGTAGATCCAAGAACATTAGTACCTTTAGATAAAGAAATAATATTAAATTCAGTTAAGAAAACTGGTAAAGTAGTTCTTGTAAATGATGCACATAAAACAAGTGGATTCATTGGAGAAATTTCAGCTATAATTTCTGAATCAGATGCATTTGATTATTTAGATGCACCTATTAGAAGATGTGCTGGAGAAGATGTACCTATGCCTTATGCACAAAATTTAGAATTTGCAATGATACCTACAGTAGATACAATAAAAGATGCAATACGTAAAACAGTAAATAAACAGTAGAGGTGGAAAGATGGAAAAAAAATTATTTAGAGCTACACCTGCTGCAAGAAAATTAGCGTCACAACTTAATTTAGATTTATCAGCAATACCTGGTAGTGGTGCTTTTGGAAGAATACATAAAGAAGATGTGGCTTCATATAAAGTAGAGGCAAGTATTAAAATATCTCCTGTAGCAAGAAGAATTGCAGAAGATAATAGTATAAACTGGCAAGAACTTAAAGGAAGTGGAATAAGAGGTAAAATAATGAAATCAGATATTTTAGCCTTGCTATCTCCTGACAAAAAAGAAAGTTATGTTGCTCCTGCTAAGGAAAAAGAATATATAAATCAAGAAAAAACAAATATAGAACAACAATTAGACGATAAGAAAGATAAATATGGAGAAATAGAAGTAATACCTATGACAGCAATGAGAAAAGTTATTGCTAAGCGTATGGTTGAAAGCTATCTAACTGCACCAACATTTACATTAAATTATGATGTTGATATGACAGAAGCACTTGCTTTAAGAAAGAAAGTGTTAGAACCAATTTTAGCACAAACTGGTAAAAAAGTAACTGTTACAGATATTATATCACTTGCAGTAATTAAAACTTTAATGAAGCATAAATACCTAAATTCTTCATTAACTGAAGATGGACAAAAAATTATTGCACATAATTATGTAAATTTAGCAATGGCAGTAGGATTTGACGGTGGATTATTAACACCAGTTGTATATAATGCTGAAAAAATGAGTTTATCAGAATTAGTTGTTGCATTAAAAGATGTAACATCTCGTGCTCTTGAAATGAAACTTGCACCAAGTGAATTACAAGGATCAACATTTACTATAAGTAATTTAGGAATGTTTGGTGTATCATCATTTGGTCCAATAATTAACCAACCTAATTCAGCAATATTAGGTGTTAGTGCTACAATAGAAAAACCAGTAGTAATTAATGGAGAGATTAAAGTTAGACCTATAATGTCTCTAGGATTAACTATAGATCATAGAGTTGTAGATGGTCTTGCTGGAGCTAAATTTATGAAGGATTTAAAAGAATTATTAGAAAATCCAATTACAATGTTAATATAAAGGAGAAAAAAATGGCGTTAGAAGTTATCATGCCCAAAGCTGGGATAGATATGACTGAAGGGGAAATTGTTAAATGGAATAAAAAAGTTGGAGAACATGTTAAACAAGGTGAAATTCTATTAGAAATAATGACAGATAAAACTAATATGGAACTTGAAGCAGAAGAAGATGGATATTTATTAGCAATATTAAGACAAGCTGGAGAAACTGTTGCAGTTACAGAAATTATAGGATATTTAGGAGCACAAGGAGAAGAAATACCTACTGCAGGAGGAGCGGCAGCTGCACCAGCAGCAGAAGTAGTTGCAGAAGAAGCTTCATCACCAGTAATAACTAAGAAAGAAAATGGATATAATTTAGTAGTAATAGGTGGAGGACCTGCTGGATATGTTGCTGCTATTAAAGCTAGTCAATTAGGAGCAAAAGTTGCCTTAGTTGAAAAATCAGAACTTGGAGGAACATGTTTAAATAGAGGATGTATTCCTACAAAAGCATACTTACACAATGCTGAAATAATTGAAGGAATTTCACATGCAGCAGCACGTGGAATTATGATAGAAAATCCCAAATTCACAGTAGATATGGAAAAAGTATTAGCTATGAAAGGTAAAGTTGTTAAAACTTTAGTTGGTGGAGTAGGAGCACTTTTAAAGAGCAATGGAGTAGAAGTATTTAAGGGTGTAGGTAAAATAACAAAAGATAAAAATGTTATGGTAGATGGAGTAAAAGAATTAGTTACAGATAAGATTATCTTAGCGGGAGGATCAAAAGTTTCTAAAATTAACATTCCTGGAATGGACTCAAAACTTGTTATGACAAGTGATGATATATTAGAAATGAAAGAAGTGCCTAAAACTATGGCTGTAATAGGTGGAGGAGTTGTTGGAGTAGAACTTGGACAAGCATTCTCAACTTTTGGAACTAAGGTTACTATAATAGAAATGATGGATAGAATAGTTCCAAGTATGGATGCTGAAGTATCTAATGCATTAAGAACAGCATTAGAGAAAAAAGGTGTTACAATTATGACTTCAACTAAATTACAAGAAATAGTAGAAACAGATGGTAAATTAACTATTAAATTAGAAGGCAAACAGGACTTAATAGTAGACAAAGCTTTATTATCTATAGGACGTGTACCTGATTTAGAAGGATTAGGAGAAGTTGAGTTTGAACTTGAAAGAGGAAGAATTAAAGTTGATGAATACATGGAAACATCTGTTAAAGGGATATATGCACCAGGAGATATCAATGGAACTAAGATGTTAGCACATGCAGCATTTAGAATGGGAGAAGTTGCAGCAGAGAATGCGTTAAAAGGAAATCATCATGTAGCTAAGCTTGATTTAACACCAGCTGCTATCTATACTTTACCAGAAGTTGCAGCTTGTGGATTAACAGAAGAACAAGCAAGAGAAAGATATGATATTTCAGTAGGTAAATTTAGCTTCACTGCAAATGGTAGAGCAATTGCAAGTGATGAAAACTATGGATTCGTTAAGGTTATAGCTGATAAAAAATATGGAGAAATATTAGGAGTTCATATAGTTGGACCAGCTGCGGCAGAATTAATTAACGAAGCATCTTCTATTATGGAAATGGAAATAACTGTAGAAGAAATGTTAAAGACTATACATGGTCATCCAACATACTCAGAAGTAATGTATGAAGCATTTGCTGATGTATTAGGACTTGCAGTACATGCATTGAAGAAAAATTAATATAGGTAAGACCCTACTTTGATAGTAGGGTCTTTTGATATATGATTAAGATTTTTTATGAATTAATATTTAAAATTAATGCTTTTTAATTGTTTTTTTATACTTTATATGATATACTATTGTGAAATCCAATAACAATTGTCATGAAAAGGAGAATTAATGAAAAGAGAAGTAGTTAAAAAATTACCTAAAGTGGAATTACATTGTCATTTAGATGGTTCTATACCTATAGATACATTATATAAATTAGCTATAAAAGAAGGAATAGAAGCAAAAAAAATGGATAAGGTTTTTGCTCCCAAGAAATGTATAGATTTAAAGGATTATTTAAATTGCTTCGATGTAGTATTAGAAGTATTACAAAGTAAAGAAAATTTAACGGAAGCAGCATATTCAGTAGTTAAAGAAGTTTATAAAGAAAATGTAAAATATATAGAAATAAGGTTTGCCCCTTTGCTTCATATAAGAAAGGGTCTTAGTATAAAAGAAGTAGTTTTAGCAGTAAGTGAAGGTATAAGAAAGGCACAACAAGAAGTAGATGTTAAAGTAAATATTTTAATTTGTGCTCTTAGACATCATAAGGCTGAGTTAAATAATAATTTATTAGAAGAAGTATATAAATTAAATATTATAGCTGGATTTGATTTTGCAGGTGATGAAAAAAATTATTCAAATTCTGTTATAAAAGAAACAGCAATTAAAGTAAAAGAAAAAAATTTAAAATTAACATTACATGCAGGAGAATGTGGGTGTGCTCAAAGTGTAGTTGAAGCTATACATCTTGGTGCAACTAGAATAGGACATGGTGTAGCTATAAAAGATGATGTTGAAGCTATGAAATATGTAGTAAATTCAGATGTTTTATTAGAAATTTGTCCAACTAGTAATATACAAACAGATGCTATTGATACTATAGAAGAATATCCATTTAGAATATTTATGGAAAATGGAGTTAAATGTTGTATTAATACAGATAATAGAACTGTTTCAAATACTACATTAACTGATGAATATATGTTACTTAATAAATATTTTGGACTTACTTATGAAGAAATGAAAAAATTAAATATTAATGCTATTAATTTTTCTTTTGCAGATGAAGATGTTAAGGAAAATATATTAGAAAATATACTTGAAGCTTATAAAGAATATATGTAATTTAGAAAAGGATTGACCTCTGTATAAATCAGTAGTTAATCCTTTTAATTTTTCTAATGTAAAATTATTGAAAAATATCTATATATAGGATATAATTAAAATAAACAAGGAGGTAATTATGAAATATATTATTAATGAAAGTAATGATACAGCATATAATATAGCTCTAGAAGAATATGCTTTTAAAAAATTGCTAAATGAAGATATGATATTTATTTTATGGATAAATAAACCATCAATTATAGTTGGTAGACATCAAAATACAATAGAAGAAATAAATAAAGAATATGTAAGAGAAAATGATATAGAAGTTGTAAGAAGAATAAGTGGCGGTGGAGCTGTTTATCATGATTATAACAACTTAAATTATACTATAATATCTAAAGAAAATGAAAGCAGAGCCTTTGATTTTAAGAGTTTTTCTGTACCAGTAATTAAAACTTTAGAAAGTTTAGGAGTAAAAGCAGAATTTACTGGAAGAAATGATTTAGAAATAGACGGTAAAAAAATATGCGGTAATGCACAAGCATATATAAATGGTAGAATTATGCATCATGGTTGCTTATTATTTGATGTAGATTTATCAGTACTTTCTAAAGCACTTAAAGTTTCTAAAGATAAAATAGAATCAAAAGGAGTAAAATCTGTAAGAGCTAGAGTAACAAATATAGTTGATGAATTACCTAATAAAATAAATGTAAAAGAATTTAGAGATTTACTTTTAGATTACATGAAAAAAGAATATCCTGAAATGACAGAATATGTATTCAGTGAAGAAGAAATTGCAGAAATAAATAAAGCTAAAGAAGAAAAATTTGGAAATTGGAATTGGAATTATGGTAAATCTCCAGAATACAATTTAACAAGATCTATGAAATTTGAAAAAGGTAAAATAGAAGTATTTGTTAATGTAATAGATTCAAAAATTGAAAATATTAAGATATATGGAGACTTCTTTGGTATTGAGGATGTATCAGCTGTTGAAGATATATTAAAAGGTTCAAAATATGAACAAAAAGAAGTATTAGAGAGATTAAATTCTATAGATATTTCAAGATATTTTGCTGGAATTTCTGCTGAAGAAGTAATGAAAACTATAGTAGAGTAGAAAGGTAAAAATGAATTATAATTTATTATATAAAGAATTGGAAGCCATACTTTCAGATGAAGAATTTCAAATATCTAGAATGGCAAATATGTCTGCATTTATTATGCAATCAATGCCTGACTTAAATTGGGTAGGTTTCTATGTAGTTCATGGAAATGTATTGAAGGTTGGACCTTTTCAAGGTAAACCAGCATGTTCAAATATACCTAAGGGTAAAGGTGTATGTGGATATGCTTGGGAAAATAAAAAAACAGTTGTATTAGAAGATGTTCATAAATTTTCTGGTCATATTGCCTGTGATTTAGCTTCTAATTCAGAAGTTGTAATACCAATATTTGATAAAAACGGTAATATGATAGCAGAACTTGATATAGATTCACCTAAATTTAATAGATTTAGTGAAGAAGATGTAAAGTTTTTAGAAAGATGTGTAAAATTAATTTAAATTATAGGGATTAACTTTTATTAGTTAATCCTTTTTAAATAAAAAAGCACTCCAAATCATGATAGATTGAAGTGCAGTAAATTTTTAATCTTTAACTATGTATCCAATATTTCTAATAGTTTTAATTATTTTTGATGGGAATCCATATTCTATTTTTCTTCTTAGGAAAGTAATATATACATCTCCTATATTTTTATGATCATGTTCTTCTTTGCCCCATACTTTTTCAGATATCATTTCTCTTGTGACAACCTTGTTTTTGTTCTTAATTAATAATTCTAATAATTTATACTCTTTATTAGTTAATGAAACTTCTACATCCCCTCTTCTTGCTTCTCTTGTATAAGGGTTTAAAGTTAAATCTTTTACTTTTAATATGGCATTAGAAGTAAAAGTAGTTTTTCTAGTTATCATGAATAACAGAGCATTAATTTTTGCTAAAAAAGCTTCTTTGGTAATTCCATCATAGATATAATCGTTTAATCCAAATTTTAAAGCTTCCTCTAAAATGAAATTGTTTGTAGGACTAGTTATTGCAACATATATAATTTTATCCATTTTATCTACCTTGTATTGAAACAACTTTTTGTAGTTTAAAATATTTGTTGTATCAAATATTAAAATGTCTACTGCCCCTTCTTTTAAACTTTCTACTACAAAATCTTCATCGCTTGTAAAGTTTACTGTTGCATCTAATAATTTTAACATTTCCTCATATTTTTTTTCAGAATTTAAGTCCCAACTGTAAAATAATATGTTCATAAAACCACTCTCCTTACGTTTATTTAATTATAGCATAAATTAAATAAAAAAACAACTAACTTTAGTTAATATTTTTTTAATATAGAAATAAATATTTTAATCTATTTATTTTAAGGAATATGTGGTATATTTAATTTAAGGAGAGAGGAGAAAAATATGGAAATTAGAAAAATTAGAAAAGAAGATAAAAGTATATACTTAAATTTGACAAAGCAATTTTATTCTAGTGATGCAGTATTACATAATGTAGATGAAAATAATTTTTTGAATACTTTTAACGAATTAATTAATAGAGATATTTATACTGAATGTTTTATTATAGAAGAAAATTTAAAAATAATTGGATATTGTTTAATTTCTAAAACATACTCTCAAGAAGTTGGAGGTATGGTTTTATTGATAGAAGAGATATTAATACTTGAAGATTATAGAAATAGAGGAATAGGAAAAAAGATTTTTAATTTTTTATTTGAAAGATATAAAGGGTATAAAAGATATAGGTTAGAAGTTGACAATAATAATGTTATGGCACAGAAATTATATAAAAAACTGGGCTTTTTTGAATTGAAGTATGTACAAATGGTAATAGAATAATATAAGAATTTTACTATTTTTGAAAAAATATTACAAAAAACAATAAATATTTGACATGAAATATTAAAAAAAGTATAATAAAATATATTCATATGGAAAAAAAGGAGATATACATGAGATTACTTATTGTTAAAAATGCGAAAGATGTTGGAAAATGGAGTGCTTATCATATTGCTAAAGAAATTTTAAAATTTAATCCTACTAAAGATAAACCATTTGTATTAGGATTACCTACAGGTTCAACACCACTAGAAACATATAAGAATTTAATTGAATTAAATAAAAAAGAAATTATTTCTTTTGAAAATATTATCACTTTTAATATGGATGAATATGTAGGACTTGCTCCTGATCATGATCAAAGTTATCATTATTTCATGCACAAAAACTTTTTTGATCATATAGATATTAAAAAGGAAAATATTAATATTTTAAATGGGTTAGCAGAAGATTTACAAGCAGAATGTCAAAGATATGAAAATAAAATAAAATCGGTAGGTGGAATACATTTATTTTTAGGTGGAGTAGGAGAAGATGGGCATATTGCATTTAATGAGCCGGGATCATCTCTATCTTCAAGAACTAGAGATAAGGAATTAACACAAGATACTATAGTTGTAAATTCAAGATTTTTTGATAATGATATAAGTAAAGTTCCTAAATTAGCATTAACAGTAGGTGTTGGAACTATAACAGATTCTAGAGAAGTACTTATTATGGCAACGGGAGCTAAAAAGGCTTATGCTATACATAAAGGAATAGAAGAAGGTGTTAATCATTTATGGACTATTTCAGCATTACAATTACATAGAAAAGCTATTATAGTAATAGATGAAGATGCGGCATTAGAATTAAAAGTAAAAACATATAGATATTTTAAAGATATAGAAGCAGAAAATCTTGATTTTGAAAGAATAGAAAAAGAATTATTAAGTTTAAAAGGATAGGTATTACCTATCCTTTTATATCTAAACTATTAAAATTACTAAATGTTACATTTCCAAATTTATTTATTCTTTTAACATTAGTTCTTTCTGTATAATCTATGGTTTTATTACCATTACCTTTTGAATTTATTGCTGCAAGTTTTGCGGCTTCAAAAAGAACTTTTTCAGGTACTTTTCTCTTGTTTGTTATAATAATTACATGTGAACCTGGAATATCTCTTACATGTAGCCATATATCATGATTTTTTGCTTTTTCAAAAGTAAGAAAATTATTTTCACTATGATTTCTTCCTACAAATATTTCAAAATCATCAACTACATATTTAAGTAATTCTCTTTTTTTCTCTTTATTCTTTTTACCTTTTTCTTTATGTATACCAAGTTCTTTTTCAATTTCAATTAAACCTAAAAAATCATTTTCTCTCTGAGTGAAATCAAGTACAGATTCAAGATATTCTTGTTCCTGTTTTATTAAAATTAATCTTTCATTTGAAATTTGTATAGATTTTTTACCTTTTCTATATTTATTGTAGTAGATATTAAGATTCTCAGATGGAGTTTTATTAGAATTTAAAGTAATATATGTATTAGTATCATTTATATAATCATAAACTTCTATTTTATCCATTCTAGGTTTTATAAGATAAAGATAAGAAGTTAATAAATCACCTATATGTTTGTATTCTTCGTAATTTTTATCCTTTTCAATATTATCTTTAATATTTGCAAGAATTTTTTTATTCTTATTTATTCTATTATTTATGTATTTTTCTATATCAAACTTCTTATCTCTAATAAATGAAGTATTAATAAATGTCGTAAAATATTCATTCAATGCTTTATTTAATGTAGGATATATGATTTTTTTATAATTTTCAAATTTTTTAAATTCATTGTATGTAATATAGTAATTTTCTTTACTTGTAAATATATATGGTACATATTTATTTATATATTTTTTTCTTAAATCTATATTTGAAAAAGTATCGTTAGCAAAAATTTTTCCTATACCTGAAACTTCCTTTATCATTTCATCGGGACTATCGTATATTTTTTCTATATCCAACTTTTTTTTATCATTATTGAAACATTCATATTTGGAATTTATAGAATAAAATCTTTTATTTTCTATATTTGTATTATTATTTAATATATTAATTATATTTTCTTCATTATTTAATAAGAAGATGTTTGAATGTCTCCCCATCATTTCAAATACTATATATGTAATGTCTAGATTTCCTAATATATTTATTCTTTTAAATTCTAATTTAATTATTCTATCATTATTAAGTAAAGAAATATTAGTTAATTCAGCATGGTCTAAATATTTTTTTAGTGATAAAAGAAAAGAGGCAGAGAAATTAACACTATCTTCTTTCTTTTCTTTTATATATATAATTGATTCATTATCTTTTATTTGGAAAAATAGCTGTTTTTTAGAAAAAAACAGAGAAAAAGAATTACTATCATACTGAACTATTTTATTTATTTTAAAATTAAGTAGTTTTGATTTTAATTCTTCTACTAAAAAGCTTATTCCAATTGCATCTAAATATATCACAATTAATTCTCCTTTTTTAAAGCAAATACATATAAAGCATGATCTTTTGAAATTAATTTTTCACTATTATTAATTTTTATTCTAATAGAATCTTTGTGTATATCTAAAATTTCTATAGATGTTTTAAGTTGTATGCCCATTTCAGATAAAGAAAGTCTAATTACACTATTACCTTTTACTTCGCTAACTTCAAGTTTATCTCCAATATTGAAATGTGTTAAATCCTCAGGTTCAAGGTTAAGTTTTAATGATTTAAGATTATTAAGTAATTCTTCAAAAGTTTCAAGAAATATATTTAATCTATTTTCTGGAATATTTTTAGTTACTTTTTCTAAAGTAGTAGCATGAAAATTACCGTGATAGTTATATGCTATTTGACCTTTTTTGTTTAAGTTAACATAAACTTTTCTTTTATCTACTTTTGATCTAGTCCTATTTATGAACTTTTTTTCTTCAAGTTTATTAATAGCTATAGATGCAGTACCCATAGTGATACCAAGTCTTGTAGAAAGCTCTTTCATAGTTATTTTTTCAAGACCTATACATTCTATAATATGTAATTCAGTAGTTGTAAGGCATTTAATTGCCAAACTTAGATTTATTTCTTCCATTTTGTAATAAGTCTTGTAGAAATCATCTATTAAAAGCTCCATTTTATTATACATTTTTATCTCCCTATAGTAGTGAATTTACTTTTTCGTCATAATTACCCGAAAATACATATGAACCAGCAACTAATATATTAGCTCCAGCTTCTTTTACAAGTACGCTAGTTTTATCGTTTATTCCACCATCTACTTGTATATCGATATGAGGGAATTTTTCTCTTATTCTCCTAATCTTTTGACACATCGTATTAATAAATTTCTGTCCACCAAATCCTGGGTTAACTGACATAACTAATATTAAATCTAATTCTTCAATAACATTATCTAAAAAATCTATATTTGTAGCTGGATTAATAGAAACACCAGCTTTTACCCCATGTGATTTTATTAATTGAAGAGCTCTATGTAAATGTTTAGTTGCTTCAACGTGAATAGTAATACTATCAACACCAGCCTTTGCAACAGTTTCTATATACCATTCAGGTTTTTCTACCATTAAATGTGCATCAAAATGTAGGTTTGAATAAGGTCTTATTGCTTTTATAAGGTCAGCCCCAAAACTAATATTTGGAACAAAATTACCATCCATAATATCTAAGTGTAACCATTTAGCTTTTGTTTCACCTATTTTTTTTACTTCTTCTCTTAAATTAGAAAAATCTGCTGCTAGTAATGATGGTGCAATAATAATTTCTTTATTCATATTATTTTTCTCCTTCTTGTATATTTTGAAATATAAGTTTATAGAAATCATATCTTAATTTATTTAATTTATCTTTTACATTACAATTTGGTTCATGTATATGAACGCAATTTGAAAATTTGCATTTAGAACCTAGTTCTTTTATTTCTGGAAAGTATTCTCTAATATCTAAAGCATTTTTAAAGTTAGGAAACTCTATACTAGAAAATCCAGGAGTATCTATAATGAAACCATTGTTATATGGGAAAAATCTTGTATCAACAGTAGTATTTTTACCTTTTTTAGTTTTTTTACTAATATCCCCTGTTATTAATACTTCTTGTTCAAGTATATTGTTAATTAATGTTGATTTTCCAACGCCACTTGGTCCAGTAATTATTACATTTTTACCAGAAATGTATTCTTTAAATTCAGAAAATTCATTATGGGAAATAAAGAAAAATTTTAAATATGGAAAATTTTCTTTTAAAATATTATTTAGTTCATCTTTTTCATTTTTAGACATTAAATCAAATTTTGTTATTAGTAATAAAGGAACTAAATTATTTTTATGTATATTTAATAATAATTTTTGAAATTGTATAATATCAAAATTAGGGTCTTTTGCTGAAAAAGTAATAACTAGATTATCTATATTAGAAATTAAAGGCCTTTTTAAAAAATTACTTCTTTTTAATACTTCAATTATTATATTAAGATCAGTATCTATAAGAATATTGTCTCCTATAATACAATTTTCCTTATTATTTTTTACTTTTAGATTACCACGTAACTTACATTTGATTAACTTGTTTTCAAAATCTTCTATATCTTTAAATGTATAATTGGTATATACAAAATAGAAACCTTGTATTTTACGTATTACTTTCCCTTCTATTATCATTTATTCCCCTTTTTTCTTATTTTCTTTATTTGCTTCCTTTTTTTCAACTTCTTTTAAAGTCTGATTTAAAATTTCTTCTATATTATCTGATTTTTTTGTTTTAGTATTTTGTTCTATAACTTCTGTAATACTTTTATCAACTTCTACTCCAGTATTTAAAACTACACTTATTTTAGTATCTTTTTCTATATTTTCACCTGGCAAAGGATTAGTAGTTATAATAACGTTGTGTGCAAAAGTTGGATCATTTGCTTCAGTTATAAATGATATACTTTGACCTATTTGAGATAGAACACTTTCTGCATCATTTTTATCAAGCCCTATTATATTTGGCATAACTTTTTTTTCTATTAATGGTTTAGATGAAACAAGTAGTGAAATTTTTTGATTAGTTCCAATCTTACTTCCTACTTTAGGATATACAGATAAAACTATTTCTTCTTCCGTATCTTCTATAGGCATATAATCTATTCTAACTATTTGTATTTTAAATTCATCTAATATTCTTCTAGCTTCTATTAATGTTTTACCAGTCAAATCAGGAATTTCTACACTATTAATTTTATTTACCCATATACTTACAGTTCTATTTATTTTAACTACAGATTCTGGCTTGGGATCTTGTATAAATACATAATCTTCTGGAACTTCAAAAGATTTGTATTCTATAATAGAATATTTTAAATTAAAATTCTCAAGTAGTTTTTTTGCATCATCTATATGTAAAGATGTAACTTTAGGAACTATAGTTTCTCTTTTATTAAAAAATGAATTCAAAAAGGCAGAACGCCCTAAAGTTAATATTACTAATAGTGATATAATGACAGTAGAAATTTTTATAATTTGCTTATATATATCTTTGTTAAACATGTAACCTCCTAGCTTATATTATTATTTATTATTATACAATTTTTTTAAAACTAAAACAAGCAAAGAAAAAAGCAAAAAAATGATAAAAAAGTATTGACATTTTTTTTGAAATAATATAAAATAAAAAATGTCTCAAGAGGACCCAATATATAAAATTGAAATAAATTGAAAAAAATTATTGACAAAAAATTAGTAATGATATATAATAATTTTTGTCAATAAGAGTTTAGCCTTGGTGGTGAAATGGTAGACACACAGGACTTAAAATCCTGTGGGAGCAATCCCGTGCCGGTTCGAGTCCGGCCCGAGGCACCATTTACATTTAGTATTGTCGCGGAGTAGAGCAGCCTGGTAGCTCGTCGGGCTCATAACCCGAAGGTCGTTGGTTCAAATCCAGCCTCCGCAACCAAAATCACAATTATGCGGGAGTAACTCAGTTGGTAGAGTGTCAGCCTTCCAAGCTGAATGTCGCGAGTTCGACTCTCGTCTCCCGCTCCATGTGAGTCATTAGCTCAGTCGGTAGAGCACTTGACTTTTAATCAAGGTGTCACTGGTTCGATTCCAGTATGACTCACCATTTTAAAAATAATTATGGTTTATATGTGCCTGTAGCTCAGTAGGATAGAGCAACAGCCTTCTAAGCTGTGGGCCAGGAGTTCGAATCTCTTCAGGCACGCCATATAAATATAACCATAAGGATCCATAGCTCAGTTGGTTAGAGCACACGGCTCATAACCGTGTGGTCGCTGGTTCAAGTCCAGCTGGATCCACCAGTTATTTTGGGCCCTTCGTCTAGTGGTCAGGACATTAGGTTTTCATCCTAAAAACAGGAGTTCGATTCTCCTAGGGCCTACCATTTTTTTTTGAAAATAATCTGAGTTTGGGTGGATGTCCGAATGGCTAAGGGACCGGTCTTGAAAACCGGCGAAAGCGAAAGCTGTCAGAGTTCGAATCTCTGTCCACCCGCCACATTATGCCCAGATAGCTCAGTCGGTAGAGCAAGGGACTGAAAATCCCTGTGTCCGTGGTTCGATTCCGCGTTTGGGCACCATGATTTTTAAAAAGTGAAAAAGTATATTTTAAATGTCTGCAAGTATGATGAATAAAGGCTTTGCAGATTTTTTTTATTATCCAATATTTTTATCATTTTCCAAAAACACGGTTATTTTCCCTAGTGTTTCCAACCTTTTCCAAATTAGTGGCTACATTTAAGCTACTAAAAGGCTACTTGTTGGCTACATTAATATTTTAATTGATTAATTGCATCTCTTAGGTCTTTTATGCTCCAATGGGTATACACTCCATCAGTAACATTTTTTTCTTCATGACCAACTATATTTTTTATTATTGATACTTTTATTTGTAATTGCTGCATCTTTGTTATGAATGTGTGTCTTATTGAATGTAAGTTTCCTTTCATATAATATCATACTCTTGTATTATTTTACTAAAAATTTTATTTAGATTATTAGTACTTGTAATATTAAATAAATATATATTTTTATTTTTATATTTTTTTACTAAAGGGAATATTAAATGATGTAAGGGAACTTTTCTATTCATACCTGCTTTTGTTTTTGAACCTGTAATTAAATATCTTTCTTCTAAATTTATATTTTTATTTTGAATTCTAACTAAATCAATAGATCTCATTCCTGTATAAAATAGTATTAGAATTATTGCATATTTACTTTCATTTGTTTCATTATATTTAATCCATAAATATTGTACAAATTCATTTTTGAAAATAACTCTTTTTACTTTTCTTGTTAAAATATTTGATGCTTCTAAAAGTACTGTTATATCAGTTTTGATTATTTCATTTTTCATTGCATTTAAATATATTGATTTTAAAACTGTTAATGAAACTTTTCCATTTGTTTTTGGAATATTATCCAATAAGGGTTGATAATCTTTATATTTTAATTGTGCAAAATTTAAGCTAAAAAGACTTTTAAATGTATTTTCAAATGTATTAATATATCTATTTAATGTTTCTTCAGTTTTTATTGATTTAGCATGTTTTGAATCTTTCCATTTTTCAAATAAATTTTTTAGAGTTATTTTTTCATTTGATAGTTTACCTAATCTTGAATTATATTCTTGAAGTATTTCAAGGGCTTTTTTTAATGTTGAAGCCGAACCTATAATTTTTCTTTTATATTTATTGTCAATTTTAATAGCTCCACTTCTTATGATATATGGACATCTTCTTTTACCTGGTAATTTATATATACTTCCAGTTCCATTAGAATTTTTCATTTATATCACCTAGTAACTTTTTAATATTATAAGAAGTAAAGTTCTTATTTTTAAATGAGTTAATAGTTTTTCTGTAAGTTTCAACATTTTCTTTTGTTATTTTAAAATATATTATTACATCATTTTCATAATCTGAAAAATGAAAAATGCTGTAGTATAGAATAAATTTATTTTCTTCGATTGTATTGTTTGAAGAAATGAATATAAAATAGCTGTTTGCAATTTTTGTTGTTTTTGCAGGGTAATAAAGATTTTTAATAGTATGTATTTTTTCTATTTTCTGTAAAAAATTCATTTTTATCTCCTTTCTTTTATTTTTTTTACATACTACTAATTTTTTATAATTTTTTTTCATAAATTGTCCTCCTATATTTTGGTCTGATATATTATGGACAATTTTTTTATTTTTTATTTTCTTTTATGAAATTTTTTATGATTATAAATAATTTATCTAAATTATCTTTTTCTAAAATATCTAAGACATATAAAGTTTTTAAAATTTCTTTTTGAGAATTAATAATAATATCAGCTAATTCTTCTTTTATTGGTTTATCTAAAGAAGATAATGTACTATCATCTAATAAAAAATAATTTATATCAGTAAAGAATACATTAGCAAGAATTTTTAAATTCTCATGAGAAATGTTTTTAATTGTTCCCTTTTCATATGAACTAAGAGTAGAAATAGGTATATTAGTTAATTCTGATAATTCTTTAAAAGAGTATTTAAATTCTTTTCTTTTTAGTCTTATTTTTTCTAGAGAGGAAAAGGTTTAAAATGGAAGAAAAAATTGAATTTAAATATTCTAGTACTAAAATTGTTAAAGAACTTAATATGTCAGCTAAAAAATTTTTATCTTTAGTTCAGTTAGGTCTTTATGATTTTGTTAAAATAGAAATTTTAAAGAATGGGAAGAAGAAGTATCATTATGATATTTTGAAAGTTATGAAATATATAAATGATTATAAAGAAGAAAAATTAAGAAATGAAAAATTGAATGAAGTTAAAAATAAAAGATTCTTATGAAACATTTAAATTTAGAACACTCTTAATTTGCGTTTTAAAGACCCTAGATTAATCAAAAATGTTTTTCTGATAATCTAAAACACAAAAACCTCTCTATGGGCTTTAAATCGCAAATTTTCCTGAAGTTTGAAAAGTAAACTCTAGTAATAATAATTATAATATTAGTAAAAAAATATATTATTATATTATATATACATTTTATAGAATAGTATATAGAGTGTAAAAGGTTTATAGAGTGAAGCTATATAAAATTGAACATAAATAGAATGTATAGATCGTTTATAGTAGATTGTAGTGATTTAATTAGATTAAAGACTTAGTTTAAAAATTGAGTGTAGATTTGTGTGAAATAAAAATTGTTTAAGAGGAGAAATTGAGATAAAGTGTAAATGTAATATTTAAGAAATTTGTTGAAAAAATGAAGAGAAAAGAATGAACTTAAATTTTAATAATGATGCATTTAGAAATTTTAGTGTACAAGATATAGAATATCAAATATTTTTTATGTTTCCTAAAGCTTTAATTTATAATGAAATGTTTAATGATTTAAGTTCTGACGCAAAAATAATGTATATTTTGTTAATGGATCGTCTTAAAATATCAATAAAAAATAATTGGATAGATGATAATAATGAAGTATATTTAATTTATTCAGTAAATGAAATTATGAATGTTTTATATACAGGAAAAAATAAAACTGTGAAAATTTTAAGAGAATTGTAAGAATATAAAATGATAAAAACGTATCGTTTAAAGGTAAAAAGATGTATAATAGAAATAAATATAGAATATAAAATTATAAATGAAAAACTAGAGAAAGAATTACAAAGATAAAGTGATAATATTTATAAAAAATTCAAGGAAGAAGAAAGAAACGCATTAAGTGAATATTTAGATATAAATGGCAAGTTAGGTCGAGGTGAAAAAACTCAGTATGAAAATATTATTCATAATATAAAGTTGGTGATGTATTTAAAGGTAATATTTTTTATTCTATAAGTATAGATTATGAATAGTATTGATATAACTTTGTATGATTGATAAGGTAATAAAGGAGTTTTATTAGAGATCAGGGTATCTAAAAATACAGACTATAAAGAGGAAAATTATTATTATCGAATAAAATTTAGGAGTGGAGAAATAATGAAAATTAAAGAAATAATTGATAGAGTTATAAATAATCAAGAAATAACAAAAAATGAATTATTTTTTTATTTAAGACATATTCCCAATATAAGAAAAACTGAAGAAGAGTTTAAAATTTATTGTGAGATGTGTAAAGAAAAGGGTGTATCAGAACCTAATAGAAATTCTAAAATTAGACCAATACATGAAAAAAACGAAAGGGTTTTATTTAGGTAAATATTTAAAATTTTCATTAGAAATATTTAAAAAAGAAGAAAAGCATTTAAAAAATATGAAAATAGGGTATAACGTTTGAAATTAAAAAATGAATGGGGACTAAATGGAATTTAAGACTTATTTAACTTCAATAATTTTGCAACACCTATTTTAATAGAAAATAAATACTAAAAGTAAGATAGATTAATTTTTGTCTTTTTTGTTAAAATGGAGTTAGTTACTTTAGTTTTATGAAAAACTAAAAAAGGGCATTAAAGTATCTAATGCCCTATATATTTTACCATGCAGAATTAATTAAAACTTCTTCTCCATATCCACCATTTAATTTTTGTGGATTAGTAGAATTGTAAGCTCTTTGAACTCTTATTCCACGAATATTTAATTCTCTAGCTGCTAGTATATCATCATCACTATCTCCATAATGTATAGAAACATTATGTTTTTTTATGTAAAATGACTTATCATATTTATATCCACCAACTTGTTTTTCTCCAGCATATTCTATATATACTTCATAAGGTAAATTAAAAAATCTTTTTAAAGTTTTAGAAGTTTTAGTTGAACTATAGTTTTTATCTTTAGAATGTTTAGTTCTTCCAGTTATGAAAAATATTTTATCTCCTCTTTTTATATGCATATCTATAAGTGCTTGAGCTGAAATTTTAGGAATAGAATGTTCATCTCCCATTTCTGCTAGATAATCCCAATATTTTTGATTATCAAGGTAGCTTGATTTTCCTCTAGGATGTCCCGGTATTTGGAAATGATCCATACCGTATCTAAAATATCCACTTGAATGTAGTAATGTATCATCTATATCAAAACTTACATTTATAGGACCTTTTCCTTCTAAACTTTTTTCAATTTGTTCTACTGAAACAAAATGAACAGCTTTTTGAACATTTTCAGTTGAATAAAAACCTTCATGAGTATATGGAACTTTAGGACCTGCTGCAAAAGTACTTATAGTCATTAACGCAGTTAATAATAATATTTTTTTCATTTTTTCACTTCCTTTGGTAAATTATGTGTATATATTATACCTTGAAAATATAAAAAAGCAATATATAACATATTGACAATTAATAAGATTGGATATATATTTACATCTATTAATGAGAGGTATTTTAGTAATAAAAGTATCATTTTTTTTCATTTTTATGAAATTATTTACATCTTGGTATTTAAAACAAATCAAGGTATATTTATAATGCAAGGAGATAACTATGATAAATGAAAGAGAAATAAGAATACTTGAAAGACTTTTAGAAGAGAATATTTTAAATCTTGAAACTATTTGTGAGTATTTTAGAGTATCTAAAAGAACTATACAGTATAATCTCAATAATATTAATTATTTTTTATCCAAAAAAGGATTTTCAAAAATAGGGATAAAAAATGGGAATATATTACTTAGTTCAAAGCTTGAATTGCAACAATTTTTAGATGATATTAAAGATAAGGAATATATTAATAGAGATGATAGAATTAGTTTAATATATCTTTATGCTTTGTATAATAAAAAGGGTTTAAATATTTCAAGTTTATCAAAGAAAATAGATATTTCAAGAAATACACTTAAATTAGATATGAAATTACTTGATGGTGAAAAATTTGAGTATGTTCATTCAAAAGGATATTTTTTAGATTGGAATAATAATAAAAAAATAGAATTTTTAGATCAAATATATGATAAAAAATCATTACAAAGACATATAAAAGAGGTTATAGATTTTGAAATCATGAAAAAAGTTGAAGATTTTTTTAAAAAAGTTTCTGAGAATATAGAATTTAATATTAATGAAGAAGTGTATCAAAAATTAATGATAACAATATACACTATGATAAAGTTTCCTGAAAAAAATAATTTGGTTAATAAATTTATGTTAGAAGAAGAAGGGAATAATATAAAAGAGATATTTGTTAAATATTTTGGAGAGCATACAAGTTTTGAAAAAATATCTGAGATGCTTATAGGACTATCTATTAACCCAAATCTTGAATCGTGGTTAGATGAATCATTTTTAATAAAGAAGATGATAAAGAATGTAGGAGATAAAATAAGAATAGATCTTACAGAAGATAATGTCTTATATGATTTTTTATTAAGTCATATAAAGGTATCTATATATAGATTAAAAAAAGGTATTAAATTAAAAAATTCTATTTACCAAAAATTAGTTTTAGAAAATGATTTTTTATTTACCGTTATTAAAGATTCTATAACTGAAATGGAAGAAATATTTCAAATCAAATTTACAGAAATTGAGATTTCACTTATAGTATATCATTTTAAGGCTTCTATAGAAAGAATGAAAACTTTTAATAGAAAAAAAGTTATACTAGTTTGTGGATTAGGTTATGGAACTTCAAGAATACTTGAATATAATTTAAAGGAAAAATTTGATATAGATATAGTTGATGTATTGCCTGCATATATGATAGATAAAATAAATTTTAATTTAAATTCAGTAGATTATATAATTTCAACTGTAGATTTAGAAAATCTTGAGTTTATTAAAATTAATCCGTTGCTTAAAGTTGAAGATTATGAAAAATTAGATAAATTAGGAATAAAAAGAAGACAAGACAAAATTTTAGTAGATGAGTTATTAGATGAAATAGAAGATAATGGTATAAGTTTTGATAGAAATAAACTTAAAACTTCTCTTTTAAATAAGTTTTCAAATATATTAATTGATAGTTTTAGAGGAGAAAGTGAACTGGTTAAAATTTTAAATAAGGATAGTGTTATATTTAAAAAAAGTATTAGTAGTTGGGAAGAAGCAATTGAAATATTAGGAAATAATTTATTTTCTAAATCCTCAGTAACTAGTGAATATATAGATGAAATGAAAAAAATGGTTAAAAAATTAGGACCTTATGTTGTAATTGATTATGGAATAGCTTTGCCACATGCTAAAGCTGAAAGTTTAGTAATGCAAACAGATGTAAGTTTATTAATATTAGAAGAACCAGTAGATTTTGGTGATGATAAAAAAGCTAAAGTTTTATTATGTTTTTCAAGTAAGGATAATAAATCTCATCTAGGATTTTTAAGTGATTTCTATAAATTAATATTAAACAAAGAGTTTTTAGAAGATATAAGTAAGATAAAAACTTATGAAAAATTAATATCATACTTTAAAGAAAAAATATAAGAAAGGAGGAAAAATGTTATTCAACGAGAATAATGTAGTTATAAAAGAAAGAGTAGAAAATTGGGAAGAAGCAATAAAAGTTGCTGCAATACCTTTGTTAAAGAATAATAATATTGAAGAAGAATATATTAATAAAATGATAGAATCAGTTAAAAAGTTAGGTTTCTATATTGTAATTACTGATGATATAGCTATGCCACATGCAAGACCAGAAGATGGAGTGCTAGAAACAGGAGTATCTTTTTTAAAGGTAAATGAAGCAGTAGAATTTGGAAATAATAAATTACATTTAATTTTTGTACTTGCAGCAAAGGATAAAAATGTTCATATAGATGTAATATCTGAATTACTTGAGATATTTCAGGATAATGATAAAATATCAAAACTTAAAGAAGCTATTAAATTAGAAGAATTATTAGAAATAATTAATGGAGGTAAATAAATGAAAATTATGGCAGTTTGTGGTTCAGGTCTTGGTTCAAGTTTTATGTTAGAAATGAATATAAAAAAGATTTTGAATAAAATTGGATTTGAAGCTGAAGTAGAACATTCTGATTTAGCATCAGTTACTATTAATAGTGCAGATTTATTTGTTATGGGAACAGATATTGCTGAAAGTTCATCTATACCATTTGATAAAGTTGTGGTACTTGATAGTATAATATCTATTTCAGAATTAGAAGAAAAATTGATAAAAAAATTAAAATAATATTTAGGAGGTAAATATGAAATCAATATTAAATTTTATTGTTGATATTTTAAAAACACCAGCAATATTAGTTGGTTTTATAGCGTTAGTAGGACTATTATTACAAAAAAAACCTATAGCTGATGTTGTTAAAGGTACAATTAAAACTATTTTAGGATTCTTGGTATTAGGGGCTGGAGCAAGTTTTTTAATAGAACAGTTAGCTCCTATGACTTCAATGTTTGAAAAAGCATTCTCTATTCAAGGTGTTATCCCAAATAATGAAGCAATAATTTCGGTTGCTACAAAAGATTTTGGAACAACAACAGCTTTAATTATGGCTTTAGGAATGTTAGCTAATATATTTATAGCACGTTTTACTAGATTAAAATATATTTTCCTAACAGGACATCATACTTTATATATGGCTGCTATGATAGCTATTATGTTACACATTGCAGGATTTAATGGTGTTTTATTAGTAATAGTAGGTTCTATTTTATTAGGTTTAACTATGGCTATATTCCCTGCATTTGCACAGCCTTTTATGAAAGGTATTACTGGAGATGATTCAGTTGCATTTGGTCATTTTTCAACTTTAGGATATATTTTATCAGGATATATAGGTAAATTAGTTGGTAAAGGATCTAAATCAACAGAAGAAATGAAATTACCTAAAAATTTATCATTTTTAAGAGATTCATCAATTTCTATTTCATTAACTATGATGGTTATTTATGTGATTTTAGCAATATTTGCAGGTAAAGATTTTGTTACAACAAATCTTTCATCAGGAGATAATTATATAATCTATGCATTACTTAAAGGTATAGGATTTGCAGGAGGAGTATATATCATACTTCAAGGTGTTAGATTAATATTAAATGAAATAATTCCAGCATTTAAAGGAATTTCTGAAAAATTAGTTCCTAATGCTAAACCAGCATTAGATTGTCCAATAGTATTTCCTTATGCACCAAATGCAGTTTTAATAGGATTTATATTCTCATTCTTAGGAGGATTAGTAGGATTATTTATTCTAGGAGTATTTAATGCAGTATTAATATTACCAGGAGTAGTACCTCATTTCTTCTGTGGAGCAACAGCAGGAGTATTTGGAAATTCAACAGGTGGAAGACGTGGAGCTATGATAGGAGCTTTTGCAAATGGATTATTATTAACATTCTTACCAGCTATTTTATACCCATTATTAGGAAGTTTAGGCTATGTAGGGACTACTTTCTCTGATGCAGATTTTGCAACTCTTGGTATAATATTAGGGTATGCATCTAAGGTATTAAATCCTACAGTAATTACCTCATTAATATTATTAATTTTATTAATGTTAATTGGATATAATTTATTTACTAAAGAAAATGAGAAATAGAGAGATAGTTATGATTACGACAAAAGAGTTTGCAAAAGAAATAAGAATAAATGTTTTGAAAATGTTAAATAATTTAGGATTTGGTCATTATGGAGGTTCATTATCAGTTGTTGAAACACTTGCAGTATTATATAACGATATAATGAAATATGATCCTAAAAATCCTAATTGGGAAGAAAGAGATTATTTTGTATTATCAAAAGGTCATGCAGGGCCTGCACTTTATTCAGCATTGGCACTTAAAGGATTTTTCCCAGTTGAAGATTTATTGACATTAAATATTAATGGAACTAAATTACCATCTCATCCAGATAGATTAAAAACAAGTGGAGTGGATATAACTACGGGATCTTTAGGACAAGGAATATCTATAGCTACAGGTATAGCAAAAGCTTTAAAAATAAAGAAAAAAGAAAATAGAGTGTTTACTATAATTGGAGATGGAGAAGCACAAGAAGGACAGGTTTGGGAAGCTATACAATTTATAGCACATAACAAACTTAATAACCTTATAACATTCATAGACTATAATAAACAACAATTAGATGGATATTTAGAAGATATATGTAAACCATATTCATTTGAAGAAAAAGTTAAATCATTTGGATTAGATTCTTTAACAGTTAAGGGCGATGATATAGAGGCTATTAAAGTAGCGATACTTTCAAAGAGAGAAAAACCTTTAGTTATAGTTCTTGATAGTATAAAAGGTCAAGGAGTTGATTATATAGAAAACTTTAAGGGAAATCATCATATAAGAGCTAATGAAGAGGTTAAAAAAGAATTAGAAAAAGCAATAAATGACTTGCAAAGTGGGGTGAAATAATGACACAGGTATATAATGGAGAAGCTATGAAAGAAACAATAGAATTAAGAAAAGTTTGTATTGATAAATTTCATGAATTTCTAGAAAAAGATGAAGATGTAGTGATTTTAGATGCAGATTTAATGGGGTCTTTAGGTTCTTATTCACTTCAAAAAGAATATGGAGATAGAATAATTAACTGTGGAATTATGGAAGCTCAAGAAATATCTTGCGCAGCTGGAATGAGAAGAGTAGGATTAAAACCTTTTGTTCATACATTTACAGCATTTGCAAGTAGAAGATGTTTAGATCAAATTTTCATATCTTCTCTTTATCAAGATAATCCTATAACAATTATAGCTTCAGATTCTGGGATTCAAGCTGTTCATAATGGTGGAACACATATGTCATTTGAAGATATGGGATTAATAAGAGGACTTGCTGGGACTACTATTATAGAACCAACAGATTCTACAGTTCTTAAAGTAGTGCTTGATGAAGTATATAATAAAAATGATAAATTTTATTGGATAAGACTTACAAGAAAAAATGTATTTAAGGTATATGAAGAAAATGCTAAAATTGAGATAGGAAAAGCAAATTTAATACAAAGTGGAAAAGACATTACTATTATAGCTAATGGTATGATGGTTCATAATGCAAGAATTGCAGCTAAAAAATTAGAAAAAGAAGGAATATATGTAAATATACTTGATATGTTTACATTAAAGCCTATAGATAAGGATGCTATTATTAAATATTGTAAAGATGTAAAGCTTGTAGTAACTGCTGAAAATCATAGTATAACTAATGGTCTTGGATCAGCTGTTGCAGAAGTTCTTTCAGAAAATTGTCCTACTAAACTTGTTAGAATAGGTATTAAAGAAAGATATGGTCAGGTTGGAACGCTTGAATTTTTAGAAAAAGAATATGAATTAACACCAGATGATATTTATAAAGCTATAAAAGATAATATTTAAATATAAAAGAGGTTTAAAATAGTTATTACTATTTTTAACCTCTATTTTTAATTTTCAAATATAGAAATAATAGTTATAGAACTTATTAATAAAATAGCACCAATTAATTGTATTAAAGTTAAGTGTGTTCCTAAAAATATTATCCCTATAAGTATTGCTACTATAGGTTCTACAGCTCCTAGTAAAGAAGTAGTTGTAGGGTGAATATATCTAGTGCTTTCTAGGAAAAGATAAAATGGTATAGCATTACCTAAAACAACATTAGATAAAAAAGTAATGAATATATCTAATTTTAAAAGTTCTTTAAAATTACTATAATCCATAAAAGGAATAAATATTAATGATCCTATTATCATACCGCAACCTATAACTACAGTATTATCTATTTTTTTAAATTTATTAATATATAGTATATAAAAAGCAAAAGTAAATGCTGCAATTAAACCATAAATAAGCGAAATTAGACTAACATTTAGATTAGTAATGCTTCCATTAGTTATCATTAAAAACATTCCATATAGTGCAACGGCAACTAAAGCTATTTTCTTAAAACTAGGGAAAGTTCTAGTTACATAACTTAAATAAATTAATACTATAGTAGGAGTTACATATTGCATTAATGTCGCAAATGCAGCATTAGAATAATTAATAGTTTGAGCAAAAGAGTATTGTAATAATGCAATTGCAAAAATTCCATAAATTATAATTCTTTTTAAATAAGTTTTTGAAAAAAGTATTTTATTTATCTCTTTATAACCTTTAGTATAAATTCCATAACTAATTAAAATGATTCCAGTTAAAAACATCCTTAAAGAAGTATAGGTATTTATATTGAAATTTGAGTTGCTAAATATATACTCAGCCAAACTTCCTGATATTCCCCATAAAAAAGCAGCAACAAATGCCATGATAATTCCTAATTTTTTCATATAAATACCTCCTTAATTTCTCCAAATATATTAACATAAATTGATAAAAAAATAAACATTAAGAGTATTACTTTTTTTTGATTTTAAAGCTAAAATAATATATAATATTGGTGATATATTAATTTGTATTATCAAAATATTTGATAAGAAAAGTAGGGAGGAAATGTGGAATTATTAAAAATAGAAAATCTACATGCTGGAATAGAAGATAAAAAAATAATAAAAGGATTAGACTTAGTAATTAATAAAGGAGAAATACATGTTATTATGGGACCTAATGGTGCAGGTAAATCAACACTTGCCTCTATATTAATAGGTCATCCTAAATATGAAGTTGAAAATGGTAAAATAATATTAGAAGGTGAAGAAATACAAGAAGACGCAGTTGATGAAAGAGCAAGAAAAGGAATGTTTTTATCATTTCAATATCCTGAAGAAATACCAGGACTTACAGTTGAGGATTTTTTAAGATCTGCTAAAGAGGCTGTAAGTGGAGAAAAACAATATATATTAAGATTTAATAAGTTATTAAAAGAAAAAATGGCACAATTAAAAATGGATGAAAGTTATGCAAACAGATATTTAAATGTAGGGTTTTCAGGTGGAGAAAAGAAAAAAAATGAAATATTACAAATGGCAATATTAGAACCCAAACTTGCTATACTTGATGAAACTGATTCAGGACTTGATAGAGACGCTACAAAAATTGTATTTGAAGGCGTAAAAACATTAAAATCCACTGAGAGATCTATGTTGATAATTACACACTATAACAAGGTATTAGAATATTTAGAGCCTGATTTTGTTCATATATTAATGGATGGTAAAATAGTTAAAACTGGTGGAAAAGAGTTAGTTGAACTTATAGAAACTCATGGTTATGAAAAATTAAGAAAAGAGTTTTTGGGGGATAATTAATGGAAACTACAAAGAAAACATATATTGCTGATATTGAACGTGGAGTATATGATATAAAAGATGAAATGAAGCATAAATTCACTACAGGAAAAGGATTAGATGAGGCTGTAGTTAAAAGAATATCTGAAAAGAAAAATGAGCCTGAATGGATGCTTGAAAAAAGATTACATGCTTTAAAAATATTCTTTGAAAAACCTATGCCAAATTGGAGTACTGACCTTTCAGATTTAGATATAAATGAAATAGTTCACTATTTGGAAACTGAATCAGAAAATATGAATTCTTCTTGGGATGATGTTCCAGAATATATTAAGAAAACTTTTGATAGATTAGGTATACCTGAAGCAGAAAAAAAATCTCTTGCAGGAGTTGGAGCACAATATGATTCAAATGTAGTTTATCATAGTTTAAATGAGGAACTAAAATCGAAAGGAGTTATATATACAGATATAGAAACTGCGTTGGTAGAACATGAGCAGTTAATAAAAAAATATTTTATGACTTTAATTAAACCAGAAGATCATAAATTTGCTGCATTACATGGTGCTGTTTGGTCAGGAGGATCGTTTGTTTATGTACCTAAAGGTGTAAAAGTTGAAAAACCATTACAATCATATTTTAGATTAAATGCTTCAGAATCAGGACAATTTGAACATACTTTAATTATAGTTGAAGAAGGAGCACAACTTCATTTTATAGAGGGTTGTTCAGCACCTAAGTATTATAAAAATGCATTACATGCAGGGGCAGTAGAGCTATTTGTTGCTAAAAATGCTAAATTACGTTATTCAACTATAGAAAATTGGTCAAAAAATTTATACAACTTAAATACAAAAAGAGCTATAGTAGAAGAATATGGAACTATAGAATGGATATCAGGTTCTTTTGGTTCACGTGTTACTAATTTATACCCTATGAGTATATTAAATGGTATTGGGGCAGCTTGTGAATTTACAGGAGTTACCTTTGCTGCTGCGGGTCAATTTTTAGATACAGGATGTAAAATAATACATGCAGCACCTTATACTACCTCAAATGTTTCATCAAAATCTATTTCAAAAAATGGTGGAGGAGCCTTTTATAGATCACTTCTTAAAGTAGTTCCCGGAGCTCATCATTGTAAGGCAACTGCAGAATGTGAATCATTAATGCTTGATAATAATGGTTCAGCATCTCACACTATGCCAATAATAGAGGTAAATACTGATGATATAGATATAGGACATGAGGCAAGTATAGGGAGAATAAGTGATGAGGCAATATTTTATTTAATGAGTAGAGGACTTTCAGAAGATGAAGCTAAATTAATGATAATAAGAGGGTTTGTTGAACCAATATCTAAGGAATTACCTCTTGAATATGCAGTTGAACTTAATAAGTTAATAGAATTAGAATTAGAAGGAACTATAGGGTAGGTGATATAAATGAAAGAAAAAAAATATTCAGCAAGATTACAAGAAACTATAGATCTACTAAAGTCAGCTGTTGCAGAAGAATCTAAGAAAGCAAGTAAAAAAGAAGTGGATATGTCACTTAATAAGCCTGTATGGAATAGAATGAAATATTCTGTTGAAGGTGTAGAAAAAATAAAAGATTTTAATGGTTTAAAGACAAAAAATTTAGATAATGTAAATATAGAAATAAGTGATAATGTATTCACAAAATTAAGAATAGCAAATTATTTTAAACATGAATCAGAAAATAAGGCAAATTTAAAGAAAAGAATACTGATTAATGGAGAAATTAAAGAAGATATATATATAACTATGGAATTAAGTAAAGAAAATCCACACTTAGTTGATGTTTTTAATATAGAACTTGAAGAAAACTCTAAGGCTAAAATATATATTATTTATAAAGGTATTGATGATAATTATACTTACCATAATGGTTACATTAATGTTAAGGCTAATAAGGGCTCTAATTTGGAATTAATAACTATACAAACATTAAATACTAATTCTGAAAATTTTTTAGGAATAGATATAGATGTTAAAGAAGATGCTGATGTTAAACACTATAGTGTAGAATTCGGTGGAAGAGCAAATGTAGTTTCAGTATCTTCTAATCTACTAGAAAATAGAGCAAAATCACTTCTTTTACCAGTATATTTATCTGATATGGAAAGAAAAACAGATTATGAATATACATTAAATTTTTATGGTAGAGAATGTGTTGCAGACATAGATGCAAGAGGAGTAACTAAAGATAGGGCAATAAAAGTTTTTAGGGGTAATTTAGTTTTTGAAAGATTTTCTTCAAAATCTGCTGGTTCAGAGTCTGAGTTTTCTATACTTTTAGATAAAACAGTCAATGCTCATTCTATACCTACCCTATTTTGTGATGAAGATGATGTAATAGGAGCACATTCTGCAAATATAGGTAAAATAGACCAAGATAAACTATTTTATTTAATGAGTAGAGGATTTGATGCTAAAAGTGCTAAAAAACTTGTGGTAGAATCATCTTTTGGTCCAATATTTAATGCTATAGAAAATGAAGATATAATAATAGAATTAAAGGAAACTTTAGAAAGAAGATTATAATGGATGAAATAAAAAAAGATTTCCCTATATTAAAAAAAAGGGATATAGCATATTTAGATAATGCTTCAACTGTACAAAAACCACAAGAAGTTATAGATGAAATATATAATTATTATTTAGAAACCAATGGTAATGCTGGTAGGGGTTCGCATGAACTTTCCATGATAAATCAGGCTATAATGGAATCTACTAGAGAAAAAGTAGCAACTTTTGTTGGTGTAAGTAATGAACAAAATATTATTTTTACAAAAGGTAGTACAGAGGGATTAAATATTATAGCTTTTGGTTATGCAATGCATAATTTAAATGAAGGTGATGAAATAGTTCTTGCTGTGTCTAATCATCATTCTAATATAGTACCTTGGCAAGAAGTTGCTAAAATTAAGAAATTAAAAATAAGGTATCTTTATTTAGATGAATTTGGAAATTTAGATATTAAACAGCTTATATATTTATTTAATCCTAAAACTAGGATAATAAGTATTTCAAGTGTTGTAAATACAACGGGTGTTATACAGAAATTTAAGGAAGTTATAGAAATAGCTAATAGATATGATGTGAAAGTAGTGCTTGATTGTGCCCAATCTATAGTTCATTTTAAACATGAATTTGAAAAATGGAATGTAGATTTTGCAGTGTTTTCAGGTCATAAAATGTTTTCAGCTCAAGGTGTTGGAGTGCTTTATGGTAAAACTGAATTATTAAAGAATACTAATCCTTTTATTTATGGTGGAGATATGGTTGAATATGTAACAGAAAATACTTCAAGTTACAAAGATAGTCCATATAAATTTGAAGGAGGTACTCAAAATATAGGAGCAATCTTAAGTTTATCTAAAGCTATAGAATATATAGAAAAAATAGGATATGAAAGAATACAAAAAGAAGAAGAAAAACTTACTATGTACGCTACATTTGCTATTAGTACATTAGATTTTATAGAAACATATTATGCAGAAAATGTTGAAAAAGTAGGGATAATTGCATTTAATGTTAAAGGTGTTCATTCACATGATACAGCTTTTATACTTGATAGTAAAGGAGTTGCAGTTAGGTCTGGGCAACATTGCACTGCACCATTACTTTCATTTATGGGAATAAATTCATGTTGTAGACTTAGTTTGGGAATATATAATGATGAAAAGGATATAGATAGATTGATTGAGGGATTACTTGAAGTGAAAAGGATATTTAAATAATATAAGTTTTTATACCAGAGGCAAATGCCTCTGATTTTTAATTAACAAATCTACTAAATCTTGTTATTAGAAATATTTGTGTGATATAATTATTTAGATTATAAATAAAACATAAAAAAGAGAGATAAATATATGTCTATAAATAATGAAACGATCCAAAGAGTATAACTACATAGAAAGATATGGTCAATAGCAGATGAGATAAGAGGGGCAGTAGATGGCTGGGATTTTAAACAATATATCCTAGGAATATTATTTTATAGATTTATATCTGAAAATATAACAGAATTTTTTAATATAGCAGAACATGAAGCAGGGAATAAAGAATTTGACTATACAAATATAACAGATGAAGAAGCAAATAAATTTTTAGAGAAGGACAAGACTTGATAATGCTTTTGATAAAATGCCATATTTTACTGATGGTGATTTAAATAATGACAAGATATTTGAAACTTTAAATAGTAATGGGAATATTAAAAAGTTAATTGGAGATGGTGATTTTAAAAGTAAAGAATGTACAGATTATTTAATCGAATTTGATATCGTTGTAACTAATCCACCTTTTTCGAAGTTTACAGAATTATTTTCATTAATCACAAAATATGACAAACAATATTTACTGATTATTAATCAGAACGCAATAACATATAAAGAAATTTTTCCTTATATAAAGAATAATAAGGCTCGTGCGGGATATCATTTTGGAGATATGGCATTTAGAGTTTCAGATGATACAGAACCTAGGAAAACAAGATTTTGGGTAGATGAATTTGGATAAAAATGGAGAATCTTAGGAAATGCAATGTGGCTGACGAATTTAGAGGTTTTCAATGATAGAGGCTAAAAACTAGTTTTAACTCATAACTTCAAAGAATAAAACTATCCAAAGTATGATAATTTTGATGCAGTTTATGTATGTAGAGTTTTAGAAATACCAATGGATTATTATGGAATAATGGGTGTTACCTCTTACATATATTGATTAAAAGACGAAAGCGAGACGAAAAAATGGAATTTAGAATACTTATTTTGTGGTGCAGGAGGAATGTCTTATGGAATACATAAAAATAGTCATTTCATAACAAAGGTGGCACTAGATATTAATGATAAGTTAGCACAGACATTCGGACAAAATATTCATGAGTCAGAATTGATTATTGGAGATATACAAGATAAGGAAATTAAGTAAAAGATAATAAATTTCTCCAAGAAGAATAAAGTAAATATTATCATTGGCGGACCTCCATGCCAGAGATTTTCTTTAAAGGGCAAAAAATTGGGTTTAGATGAGCCTAGAAATTTTTTGTTTATAGAATATCTGTATTTGGTTCAGGAACTTAAGCCTCTAGTTTTTGTAATAGAAAATGTAAAGAGTTTAATGTCTACATCATTATAAGTGAGATAAAAAAATTAGGTTATGAAGTTAGTGTAGGTATAGTTAGAGCAAGTGACTATGGAGTTCCACAAAATAGGGAGAGAGTTATATTTCTGTGTAGCAAAAATAAAGTAATTTATTTGCCAGAGCCAACAGTTTGAGATGCTATCGAAGATTTATCATATTTAAATTCAAATGAAGGCGATTTTGAAAAAATTATATTACTGAAGCAAAAACAGAGTATCAAAAGCTCATGAGAAAAGATAGTGCTAAGTTATACAATCATAAGGCTTCTAACCATTCTGAAATTGCAATTCATAAGCTTAGCATGATACCACCAGAAAAAGGTAAAGAATATTTGCCCGAAAATCTTTTAGGAAAGCAAAAATTTAATTCAACATGGGAGAGATTGAATTGGGATGAGCCATCTCCGACTATAGACACAAGATTTGATGCTACATCAAATGGTACGAATAATCATCCGTTTTTAAATTGTTCTATTACATCTAGAGAAGCTGCCCGAATTCAGTCATTTGATGATAGATTTATTTTCTATGGTAATAGAGTTGATATTAGAACACAAATTGGTAATGCAGTGCCACTATGTATTGCAAAAGCTATTGCTGATCATACTATATGAAAATTTAGTCAATAATGAGAGTGAGGTAATTGAAAATGAATAATCAAATGGCTTATTTAGTAGGTATGATATTAGGAAACGGAGAAGTGCAAAGAGATGTGAATAGTACTACGATTACGATAGAAATACCACACAAGAATTTAAGAGATGATGAAGGGCTAGAAGTTTCGGTATATGTAAAAAGTAGTTTAGCTGATATTAGAAATGTTATCGAACCACTTTTAGGACATTCCTTGCCTATTTCACAAACAAAAAGTGTAACAAGTGTGTCTTTTACAAAGCCTAATTAAGATTATACAATGAGGGAAATTTTAAGATTTATTGGAAATGGAATTCATCACTCAATAATGACAATGAATGATGAACTATTTAATATGTCTACTGACGAAAAGAAAGAGTTACTTAGAGAAATGGCAGATTTAATAGAATACATTAGGAAAAGTAATATTGCATTTGTACAAGATGGTTGCCATAGAGTATATATTGAGATTCCAGGTAATTGGCAATTTGTTATAGATAGAGCTAATATGTTGAAAACATTATATATACCAGTGCAAATAATAGATTTTGGACATCCGAATTTTAGAGATTCTAATTTAAAAAAATATAACGAAGGAAAACCTAATTATTGGAAAAAGGAACATCAAGTAAAGATATGGGCAAATGAATTTTTACCTATTGGATTTAATATTGTTCATAAGCAAAGGGCGTTAGAAAGATATGCCGAAGAACTGCTTGACTATTTAGACGAAAATAAAACTTATCAATTTTACTGGGAAAAACCTGTTAGATTAAGAAATAAGCCTATTCATCCTATGGAAAATGATGATAGCTTGCCTGAAAAAATAAGAGGTAAGCATTTTGATTCATGGACTCAATTAGCAAATGAGTTGGGATATGGCAAATAGTGTAAGAAGTGAATTTGAGCTATATCCTAGTATGTGCAGATGGTTAGATACATACCTTAAAGACAAGTTTAAAAATAAAAGATGCGAAGTATTTGTGTTAGATTGTCATTCTGTATATTTGGATTCAATTTTAGATAAATATGATGTAGTACAATATTATCCGCAAGTCGTTGGATTGAAAATTGAAATTGATGTTTTAGGAATTGTAAGATGGAAAGATAGAGCTTAAATCTATCTTATTGAAGCGAAAAAGACAGCTTTAAATCTTCAAAATTTAGAGCAATTATTGATATATTGTAAACTTTGCAATCCTGAGGAAGCGTATTTATTATCTTCTGGTGGTTTAGGTAGCTTGAAAAAAGTTTTAAATAATTTAAATAGGGAAGATCTTCTTGACTATGGAAGCGGAAAAAGAATTAAAAAAATTAAGGTTGCCAGATGGAATATAACTAAAGATGTGATAGATAACCATTCTGTTGTGCCTAAAATTTAGAATTTATTATTTTTGAAAAAGAGGTGATTTGAATTATGTTTGATAATGGTTGTGAATGGATAAGATGTGATTTTCATCTGCATACAAGGAAAGACAAAGAATTTAAATATACAGGTAAAGACAACTCATTTATTAGCGATTATGTAAATAAACTGGAAAGTGAAAAGATAAAGATTGGAGTAATAACTAATCATAATAAATTTGACTTGCAAGAATATAAAGCTTTGAAAAAAGCAGCAAATAAAAAAGATATTTTCATTTTGCCAGGAGTGGAGTTATCAGTTAAAGATGGTAAAAATGGTGTTCATACACTTATAGTATTTAATCCGGAAGACTGGATTAAAAATGGAGAAAACCATATTGACAGTTTTTTGACTGCCGCTTTTCAAGGAATTAGTAATCGTGAAAATGAAAACACATGCTGTAATTTTGATATAAATACCCTACTAGTAGAACTGGAAAAGCTTAACAAAGACTATTTTATTGTATTTGCACATATTGAACAGAGAAGTGGACTCATTGAAGAATGTGGTGGTGGTAGATTAAGTTCTTTAGCAAAAAATCATAAATTTAAAAAAAGAGTGCTTGGATTACAGAAACTTAGAACTTTTGACAATAAATCCAAAATAAAAAATTGGTTTGGTTATGAAGTTGCATTTGTAGAAGGATCAGATCCTAAAAATATTGATGAGATAGGAAAAGGAGAAACTTCTTTTATTAAGATTGGCGAATATTCATTCGCAGCGGTAAAGTTTGCTTTACAAGATTATGAGAGTAGAGTTTTGAGGGACTTGCCTATTTGTAATCATGGATATATTAAGTCAAATGATATCGCTAGTGAGAGAAAAATGGTGGACTTGCCTATTTGTAATCATGGATATATTAAGTCGGCATCATTTAAGGGTGGTAGATTGGATTCCGTTAAAATACCATTTTCAAATGGACTGAATTCTTTAATTGGGATTAGAGGGAGTGGAAAATCATCGATTTTAGAGACAATTAGATATGCATTGAATCTTAATGCAGATATAGATAGTGATTATAAAAACGATTTGGTAAAAAACACATTAGGTTCTGGTGGAGAAATATCTTTAGAAGTTATTGACGAATATGGGGAAAAGTATGAAGTAAAAAGGCTTATGGGAGAACAACCTTATGTTATAGACAGTTATAGAAAGCATGTAGGAATATCAATAAATTCTTTAATAAATAATCCATTATACTTTGGTCAAAAGGATTTATCTTTTACAAAAAGTGGATATGCTTTTGAGTTATTGCAGAAATTAGTAGGTGGAAAAATAAAATATGATCTAGACTTAAAAGAGGAAAATTTAAATAGTCTTGAAAATTCAATAAAAGAATTCTTGCAACTGGAAACTATACCTGAAAAAATAAAAGAACTTAAGACCACTCAACAAGATTTGGAGCATAGACTTAAGGTTTTTGAAGAAAAAGGAATTGCTGAAAAACTTAAAAAACAAACATCATATACTAAAGATGCATCAACGATTAAAACATTACTTGATAATGTAAAAACTATGTATGAAAAGTTATCAGCGACATATAAAGAAATAGATAAGACTGAATTCGGTATATCTGACTATAAAAGTGAATATAATACAGAGTTATTTCAAAAGATTGAGTTGATTTTAAAAGATATTTTTGAATCCTTTGAAAAAATTAATTGTGAAATCGAAAATATTCCGACAAAAGAATTGAAGTTAAAAGAACTGAGGATTGAACTGGAAAATGAAATTGATTCTCTAAAAGAAGAATTTGCAAATATTAAGCGTGAAATAAATGATGAAGAGTTAGACCCTGATAGCTATGTTAAATATAATTCTGAGCTCGAAAAAATTTTGGCTGATATTGACAAGTTTACTAAACGAAACAATTCGAGAAATAGTTTAATTACAGAAATAAGAGACTTAGCTCGAAAGCGAAATGAAATGCTTAATTATGTTTTTAATAAATATGAAAATGAAATAAGAAAGATAAATGAGAGCCAGGGAGAGCTTAAAATTAAAATTCTTTTTAGAGGTGATAAAGAAAAATTCAAACAAGATATTAAAACTAAATTTAAAGGAACAGGTCTTACTGATAACAAAATTACTGAGATTTCAAAGCAATATTCAGATTTTACGGATATTATTATTGATTGCGTTTTAGAGGACAGTAAAAGACTTCGTGGAATTTTGACCGATAATGAAGTTGTCAAAGTATACAATAAAATTAAGGAAAATTATAGTAATCTTATCCGTGAAGAATGTCCTGATTTAGTGGAAATAATTTATCATGATAAATTACTTGAGAAACATTCGATTGGGCAAAGAGCATCCGCACTGATATTGTTTATTTTGACTCAGGAAGAAAATGATTTAATTATTATTGATCAGCCAGAAGACGATTTAGATAATCAGATTATCTATCAAGAAGTGATAAGTACTATTAAGAAAAAGAAGAGCTCTATTCAATTTATATTCGCAACACACAATGCTAATATTCCTGTATTGGGAGATTCAGAAAGTGTTATTTCCACAGAATATGATGAAAAAATAAATGTAGATTGCGGAAATATTGATTGCATTAGCACTCATCAAAAAATTGTTGATATTATGGAAGGAGGAAAAGAGGCGTTTGAAAGGAGAAAGCTAATTTATACAAACTGGTATGATTCAATACAGTCATAGTCAAGCTATCTCTCCATCTCCTTACCCATATATTTTTCATAGTTTTTTCTGATTTGATACAGTTCTTTCATGTCAGATTTTACAGAAGAATACTCTTGCATTAGGGTATTCTTTTTTTCATACAATGAATCAAGCTCTTTCAAAATATCCTTGGAGTTTGGAAGTTTTGAGTAAGATTTTTTTAAGGTCTTAAAGAGCATTTTCATAGAGTGTTGTTTCTGATTTATGTTCTTCAAAAAAAGTCTTATCTGATGGATCTTTTTTATATTCCAAATAGATTTGATGATACATTTTTACGGTATGAACTTGTTCTATTGTATTTGATAGAGTTGAAATTTTGTTATCAATAACTTTGATTTTGTTCTGTAAATTTTGTCTTTTTAATGCACTTTCTTTAATGTATTCATCAAGCTGGGATATAGACTGCATCATAAGAACAGTATCGGTTGCAGTTTTCAAATTATGTTTTGTAGCCCAATACTCATAGCCTTTGCTTGATTTTACCTTTTCATTATTTGAAATATCTATAATATTTCCAACACACTTTTTAACAGTATAGATTCTTTGATTAGCATTATTTAAGATACGTTTTTTTAATCTATCCTCAGTATAATCTTCTCAGATAGTCTTAGCTCTTGTAAATCTTTCTTTTTCCTTGTACTTAAATGCAATGTGCTTTTCATATTTGATTTCATAATCAAGGGTAGCCATTTTCTTTAGAAAATTATACCAATCTTTGGATTGTTGAATAGCTCTATCTATATCGAATTGAAGCCTGCTTTTCCAATAAATTCCTTTTTTAAATTGATCATTTTCATACCATGACTTACCATTAGTTTTATATTTCTTTCTATAAGTTTCGTAGAACTCATCAATAACAGATAGATTATTTTCTTTGCAAAATTTATAGCTTTGATACCTAATTTGATGATAGCTTGTTATCACTTGTCTTTAATTATATTTATATTGTTGAAGATGATATGATTATAGATATGACCTTTATCTATATGGGTAGTAGAAGCAAAGCACTTATTTGTGCTTATCAATATTTTTTCATCTGTCTTTTCTTCATTTGTTATATAGGCAATAGCAAGATTAAGAGTTGATTTTATAGGATGTATTTTTGTGATTACCACTTATAGTTTATCTCTTTTATCGGTAGTTTTATCAAGTAGTATGGAATGTATTTGCAATATTTTTTTTGATATATGTTCAATTTGGAATTGTATAAAATAAAACCAGTCGAATTAACTCGTTTAGCAATTTGGTTGACACTACTTGCATACCTAAAAAGTAATCCCTTTATTTCCATAAATGGCTATAAATCGACAACATAAATATCTGATTCAGATACTACTTTTCTTAGAAAATGGTTCATCATTTTACACTTTTCAATCTTCATTTTCTTTTCAAAAAGTGATTTTTCTTCTTCTGTTAAGTTTATTTTAATTTGAACATTTCTAATTCTATTTGCCATGTCTGTTACTTCCTTTAATAAACTTTGGAGTCTTAGGGTACTCCCTAACAAACTAAAATTGATAAAAAAAGAAGCAACTCTACGAGGGGCTGCTTCATCGATTTTTCGTAAGTGTGTACACACTTACTGTGCTTGCTACATAAGAATGATTTGTAAAACGAGCATTAAGCGAGATATGAGTTTGTATTTTAATTATACCAAGTATAGAAGTTAATGTCAGCATTTTATCTAAAACACATTTATAACATGACCAAAAATGTCATATTTGTGGTATAATAGTAATTACTAGGAGTGGTTAAATAATGAAAAAGAATAGATTGTTTAAAATTTTGTATTATGTACTGGAAAAAGGAAAAGTAACTGCAAATGAACTTGCGAAAAAATATGAAGTATCAATAAAGACAATCTATAGAGATATTGATGTCCTTAGCAGTGCCGTAATTCCCATCTATGCTACCCAATTGAAAGGTGGTGGAAGAAATAGCGGATGATTTTGTGTTGAAAAATTCATTTCTTTCTGAGAACGATCAAGAACAGATTTTGATGGCCTTAAAAGGTTTGGAACTGACAAATAAAGAGTACAAAAATGAACTGTTAACAAAATTGACCACTTTATTTAAAACGAAAAATACTAACTGTATAGAAGTCGATTTTACAAATTAGCAACGAAGTAAATCCTATGATGAATTATTTAAAGATATAAAATTAGCAATCATCAATAAAAATATTGTTAGTTTTACATATTTTTCTATCAATAAAAAAGAAACTAGCAGAGAAGTAAAGCCAATAAGACTCCTTTTTTAAGGATGGGATTGGTATGTGTATGCATTTTGTTTGTCGAAAAATGATTTTAGATATTTTAAGCTATCACGCATAAAAGAATTTGAAATTTCACAAAATACCTTTGAAGATGATTTTTATAATATCGTTTTAAAAAAATAAATGGAGTATGCTGAAATTGTGTTTGTCAAAGTAAAATTTGATAGAAAAATGGTTTTTAGAGTATATGATGAAGTTTCCAGTGCTATTTAAGAAGATGAAGATGGAAATTTATATGCTACAGTAGAACTTTCCAACGATTACAATTTATATAACTATATATTTTCCTATGGAGATGCGGCAGAGGTGTTAGAACCGAAAGAAATTCGAGATAAAATTAAAAACATAATAAACTTTATGGATAAAAAATATAAATATGACATATGATGTCAAGTTAACTTTTATATAATATATTTATCAGTACAAAGGAGAATGTTGCTATGAAATATGAATGGAAAAAAGAGGAAAAATATTTATATGGAGCGAAGCAAAAAGCGGAAATAATAGATGTTCCTAATCAGAAATTCATTATGATAAATGGAGAAGGCAATCCCAATTTAACTGATTTTTCAGATAGAGTTTCGGCATTGTTTACATTAGCATGATGGTATAAAAATTTTATTTAAAAAGACGAATATAGACAAAAATAATTCTTCTTACAAAGACTTTTCTGTATTTCCACTTGAAGGCATCTGGAGAAAAAACTCTGGAGAACAATTTGATAAAAATAAATTGAAAAGAGATTTAGAAAAAGCAACAAAAGATGCTATAAAGACTTTTGGAGATGAAAATAGTGTAAATATTATTTTAGAAAAGAGTTATAAAGATTATATAAATGGATTTAAATATGAGGAAACAGGTGATGTTTATAAAGGTTATATAGAAATTTGTAATGAAATATCATCTAAATTTCCTGAACCAACAGAGATTAAATTAGACAAAGAGAAGAAAGAATTTGTAGAGCTTTTTGGAGAATTATTAAAAGCAGAAAATATCTTAAAAAATTTTGATGAGTTTGAAAAATTTGAAGATATAATTTCAGAAAGATTGATGCAAGACATGAAAAGTATCTATGTTGATATTAAAGAAAGTATGGTAGATAAAGAAAATAAAGTTGATGGATTACAAATTGATTTACTTAAAATAGATGAAATAAATTTAGACTATATTTTAGCTTTGATATTTGAAAAATCAAAAGAAAATAATGATGTAGAAAGTTTAAAGTCTGAGGTTCTTAGAGTTATTAGATCAAGTCTTGGGACAAGATCAAAAGAAGCTTTGATTATAGATTTTATAAATAATACAGAAATATCTAATCTTAAAAAAATGGATGATGTTCTTGAGTTGTTTTATAACTTTGCAAAGGAAGAAAAAAATAAACAAATTGCTAAATTAGCTGAAGAAGAGAAATTAAAAGAAGATAAGTTATTATTATTTATACAAAAATCTTTCAAAAAAGGATTTGTAGAATATGCAGGAGATGAGTTAGATAGTATGATAACTTCAATATCTAGAATAGGTGGAGAAAGATGGAAAAAGAAAGAAATAGTATTAACAAAAATAAGAAATCTTGTAGATATCTTTGAAAATTAAATTTTTATAAATAAATTTTTTCAAAAGAATAAAAAGGGCGACTTTGATTAGTCGCCTTATCTTTATTCAAAAAAGTGTTAACCTATTATTCAACTATAACTTCTTCTAAATCTTCTTTTTGATTATTTGCAAATGGAAGGTACATAAGTAACATAGATAAAATAAATAGTCCTGTTAAAGATATTTGATAAAACCAGAATGGCTTTATAAAGCTTACAGCTCCTATTATATAATCTGCCATAAACATAAAGTTAGTACCATAAATTCCATTCCATAAAAATGATAAAGCTATTAATCCTAGATAACCAATTATAGATTTAACTAATCCATCAAATGTAACTCTTTCATCTAAATGTATAAATGCATAAAATACTGCAAATATTTCAAACATATGACTAGCAATAAAAGAATAAATATATAATGAAGAATGATATACTGAAAATCCAGGTATTATTACAGCTATTATAGCTCCTGAAAACCAGAAATATACAAAATTAAAATATATTCTTTTTCTAGTAATAAAGAATATACCTGCAAAAATAAGTGAAACATTACATAGATTAAGAGGTACAGTATTATACCAAACATCATTTTCAAAATAAATTCTATATAGAGAATCTCCAAGTTTTATAGCTAAACATAAAATACCTATAAATATAGTGTATTTACCTTTTTCTATTCCTTTAAATAAATAAGGTATTAATAATAAAATGATAGATATAATTGTTAAAACAAAAATGGGCCTTAAATGATCAGGTGAAAAAAATGTTAAATGGTATTCACCTCTAGTAATAATATTAAACACTATTTAACCTCCTTTAGTATAGAAACTAGTATGGCTATATCATTATATGTAACACCACTTATTCTAGTTGCTTGTCCAATGTTTTTTGGTTTAGTATAACTTAGACCACTTATAGCTATATTTGATAATCCTTTTACTATTTCGTAATTGAAATTTTCAGGTATAGCTATATTTTCAAGTTTTTTAAATTTTTCAATTTGATTTCTTTCTCTTTCAATAAATATTCTGTATTTAGCTTCTATTTCAACTTGTTCTTTAGAAATTTCAGGTAAATCTTTTGTTTCAATGAATAATTTAAGGTTTTCATAATTTATTTCTTGTCTTCCCAAAAATTCAAATGCTGTCATTACATTATTATGAGAAGCATTTTTATCTATTTTTTTAATTATATCGTTATTTTCTTTATTAGGATATATTTTTATTTTTTTTAATCTCTCTATTTCATCTGAGATAATCTGTATATTATCTTCAAGTTCTTTTAATTTATCTTTATCTAATAGACCTATTTCTTTAGATTTTTCAAGTAATCTGATAAATACATTATCCTGTCTTAAAGTTAGCCGATATTCTGCACGAGATGGAAGAACTCTATATGGTTCAGGAGTTTCTTTGTTTATAATATCATCTATTAATACCCCTATATATCCTTCATCACGAGATATAATAATAGGTTCTTTACCTTCTATTTTTCTAACAGCATTTACTCCAGCAATAAATCCTTGAGCTGCAGCTTCTTCATATCCACTAGTACCATTAATAGTACCAGCTTGGAAAAGATTCTCTATAATTTTAGATTCAAGCGAAAAATTTAATTGTCTTGCTGGAATAAAATCATATTCAACAGCATAACCATATCTTAAAATTTTGGCATTTTCTAAACCTTTAATAGTTCTAATAAGTTTTTCTTGTGCAAATGGAGGCATAGCTGTTGTAAATCCATTTACATAAATTTCATCACTTTCTCTTGATTCTTGTTCAAGGAATATTTGATGATCTGTTTTATCCGGGAAATTCATTATTTTTCTATCAAGTGATGGACAGTGTCTTGGTCCTTTTGTTGAAACTATACCTGTAACTATTGGTGAATATTTAAGTAATTCTTGTCCTATATTAATAGTTTCTTCTGTTGTAAATGTTAGCCAAGTTTCAAGTGGTTTTTCATCTATTTTATTAGTCATATATGAAAAATATCTTGGATTAGTTTCACCATGTAATTTTTCTAATATATCTAAATTTATACTTTTTTTATCTATTCTTGGTGGAGTAGCAGTTTGGTATCTATCCATTTCTATTCCATATTTTACTAGATTATCTGGTAATGAATTACTTGCTTTTTCTCCTTGTCTCCCAGCAGAATATTTAACATCTCCTATGATATATTCTCCATTTAAGAAAGTTCCTGTGCAAAGTATTACTGCTTTTGCAGAATATTTAAGACCTAGAGCATCAATTACTCCTATAACCTTCTTATTATCATCAAGTATTAAATCTTCAACCATATTTTGTATTATATCAAGATTTTCTTCTTTTTCTATGATTTCTCTCATTTTAATTCTATACCAATATTTATCGGCTTGAGCTCTAGTTATTTTAGCTGCAAGTCCTTTAGTATGATTTAAATTTTTAAGTTGTAAATTGTATTTATCTATGTGTATTGCCATTTGACCACCAAGCATACCTATTTCACTAACTATATGTGATTTACCTGGACCACCTATGGCAGGATTACAACTCATCATTGCAATATTATCTAGGTATATAGTAAAAAGAGCAACTTTTTTACCAAGTCTTGCTGCTGCAAGAGAAGCCTCCACTCCAGCATGACCTGCTCCTACTACTATAATATCATAGTTTTGCATAAATCCTCCTTATTATAAAGTGATACTTTCTTCAGCATCAATAAAAATTCCTATAGTTTCATCTACGGGTTGTTTTAGATATTTATCATCGTTTAATTCAAGAAGTTCCTTAAATTTTCCGTTTCTATTTCTATCTATAATTAATGAGATTTCAGTTTCATCATATTTTGTCAGCATATCATAATCACCCATACTATCACCAGCGACAAATAAAGGAGCTTTATTGTATTTTGGATAAATATATTTTTCTATTATCTCTACTTTTCCTTCATAAAATGTTTTTATGCTGTCTTTTTGAAATTCTCCTGTAATTTTATTATCTTTTATTTCTAATTCTCTACCATATATTTTTTTAATATATTGATTTAAAGGTTTTAAAACTTCTTCAACATGAAATCTTGGTGAACCAGAAATTACATATACATCTATATTGTTTTTATGAAACTCTTTTATTAATTCTTTCATTTCTTTTGCTATTTTAAGCCCCGTTTTATATACAGAAATATTATCTTAGTATATCCAATTTTCATATCCAAATTCAACTAAATTATGATAATTAATAGCTTTTTGTATTAAATTTCTTAATTCTTCTTCGCTCATATCAATGAAGAAAACTGTTGTTATGTCAAAACAATCATATTTTGAAAAAATATATTCAATTAGATCTTCAACGTTAGCTAAAAATTCTAAATATTCATCACTATTATTTTCTGAATTATATGCTTTTTCAAAGATTTCTAAAAATCTATTTGACACATCTTTTTCATTTGGAAAGTTTCTGTATAAGAAATCTTTAAATATTTTTGGAGTAGTCTTATATTTTTTAAATTTTAATACATAGTGAGTAAGTGCAAATTGTATATCGTTCATTAAAATAGTATTATCACAATCAAATATGGCATAATTACCATTATTTTTGTTTTTGTTTATAAATGCATCTATTTTATTTTTAATATTCTTTTTCCACATAAAATTTCCTTTTTATTTAATATACATAATTATACTACATATATTTTTAAAATACAACTGTACAGAAAATCAGTGAAAATGAAGTGAAAAAAGACTATTGTTAAAAAAATTTGCAAAATTAATCAAAAAAGGTATAATATATAATAAAGATGTGAAAAACATAGAAAAGGAGGATGTCTATGGGTATTAAAAAAGGAAGTAAAAGACCTTGGGATATATGGAAACATAAAGATGAAAGTGAATTTAGAAATATTAATATAGGTATTAGGTTAAATAAAGAAGAACATGAAAGATTAGTTAATGCTAAGAAAAAAATTAATTACACAATAGCGGATATACTTCTTTTAGGGATAGAGGCAATAGAAAAAGATAGATATTAAAATAGGCTGTTTATAAACAGCCTATTTTTAAAGTTCTCCAACTAAGTCTATACTTGGTTTTAAAGTTTCTTTACCAGGTTTCCATTTAGCAGGGCAAACTTCTCCGTGTTTAGCAACAAATTTAGCAGCTTGTAATTTTCTTAATAATTCTGAAGCTTCTCTACCTATTCCATTATCATGAATTTCGTAAGCGACTATTTTACCTTCAGGATTAATTACGAAACTTCCTCTTAAAGCTAGTCCTTCTTCTTCTATCATTACACCAAATTCTCTAGCTAAAAATCCTGTAGGATCTCCTATCATAGGATATTCAACTTTAGATATTTTAGGTGAATGATCGCTCCAAGCCTTATGAACAAAAGATGTATCACATGAAATACTATATACTTCTGCACCTTCTGCTTTGAAATTTTCATAATTGTCTTGTAAATCTTCTAATTCAGTTGGACAAACAAATGTGAAATCAGCAGGATAAAATACAAATACTGACCATTTTCCTAATATATCCTTATCTGTTATAGTAATAAAGTCACTTTCATCTTTCTTAAAAGCACTTACTTTAAATTCTGGTATTCTTTTACCTATTAAAGACATGACTACCTCCTAATAAATTGAATTAATCTCTTTTTGTATTCATTACAATACTACTACCAAATATAATATTTGTCAAGAAAAAGTTTAGGTTAAACAATAAATATTATTTTTTGAAATTACAGCATTTTTAAAAAACAAGAAACATTTTAAAAAAGGGTTGACACATTTAAAATAATGTGTTAGTTAACTAATTGATAATGTAAAGATATAAAATTTTAGGAGAAATAATGGCTTATGGTAAAGTAATATTATTTGGTGAACATTCTGTTGTGTATGGTAAAAACGCTATCGCATTACCTTTAAAATCTATTAAAGTAGAAGCAAATATTAATTTTAAATATATTTTTGAAAGTGAATATATTAGATTTATAAAAAATAATATAATTAAAAAATGTGATATTAAAGATGAAATATATATTAAAATAAATTCAAGTATTCCAAGCTCAAGGGGTTTGGGTTCTTCTACAGCGCTTGCTGTTGCAATAGCAGATGCTTTTAAGAAAAAGTATAATATTAGTGATGAAATACTTGAAAATATAATTTTTGAAAGTGATAAATTTGCTCATGGAAATCCTAGTGGTATAGATATGGCAGTAATAATGAATAATAAAAAAGTTTTATTTAATAAAAAAGAAGGTATAAGAGATATAGCTTTTAAATTAAATGCTAAGTTAGTGATTGCAGATAGTGGGATTAAAGGTAACACTAAAGATGCTGTATCTATGATTGCAAAGAATTATACTGAAATGAGAGAATATATAGAAAACTTAGGAAATATTACTGACAGGGTTATAATTGCTTTAAAAAATTCTGATTTAAAATTATTGGGTGATTTAATGAATTTATCACAAAATAATTTGAAATTAATGAAATTATCAAATGATGTTATAGATAATTTAATTAATGTAGCAAAAGAAAATTCATTAGGAGCTAAAATAACTGGGGCAGGACTTGGTGGATGTATAATATCATTAGTTGAAAATGAAAAAAAAGCAATAGAACTTAAAGAGTTATTAATTAAAGAAGGAGCAGAAAATGTATGGCTAGAGGATATATAAATATAGCTATAGTTAAATATTGGGGTAAAAAGGAATTTAATCCATATCTTGTGCCTATGCAGGGAAGTATATCACTTAGATCAAATAAACTTTATACAGAAACTAGTATAGTAGAAAGTGATAGAGATATTTTCATATTAAATGATAAAATTCAAAATGAAGATGAAACAAAAAAAATATTTTCTTTTATTGATAAAGTTATGAAACAACAAAAAATTAAAAGAAAATATCTTTGCATAAATAGTAAAAATTTTGTTCCAACAGCAGCAGGACTTGCATCTAGTGCTAGTGCTTATTGTGCTATTACGCAGGCATTAAATGATTTTTTTAAATTAAATTTAACTGTAGAAGAGATGTCTAAAATTTCTACTATGGGGTCTGGGTCTGCAGGTAGAAGTTTCTATAATATATCAGCTTTTGATAAAAATGGAGAAATTTATGAATTAAAAACAGGACTTAATCTTGCTATGTTAGCTATAGTACTTAATGATAAGAAAAAAGAACTTCCATCAAGGGATGCAATGGAAATTGCAAAAAAATCACCTATTTATCCTATGTGGGTGAAAAGGGCAAATGAAGATTTTGAAAAAATGAAATTAGCATTACTAGAAAATGACTTTATTAAAGTTGGAAATATTATGGAAAAAAATACAATAATTATGCATAATACTACATTTAGATCTAATCCATCATTTTCTTTTTTAACTAATGAAACATATTATGTTATTAAAGTTATTAAAAGATTAAGAATGAAAGGTTTTAATATTTTTACTACAATGGATGCCGGTCCTAATGTTAAAGTTCTTTACCTTAAAGAAGATGAAGAAAAAATACTAAAAGAATTAAATAAGTACTTTGAAGGGAAAATACTTTTATGTTAGAAAAAGCGGGTTCAAAGCTATACCTTGCAGGAGAATATGCGATTTTAGGTGAAGATTCCTATGCAATAGTTTCGTTTATACCAAGATATACATATTTGGATATTGAAGAAAAAGATGAGTGGGAAATATTAACTGAGATTGAAGATAAGGATAATATAATACAATTACTTTTAAAATATATTGAAAAAAATTTTGAAATAAAAAAAAGGGCAAAACTTAAATATTTTAGTGAACTTTATGAAAATGGTAAAAAATATGGCTTAGGTTCTTCTGCTTCTTTAATTGTGGTGACTATTAAAGCTATATTAAAAATAAATGGATATAATGTATCAGAAAAAGAACTTTTTGATATTTCAGTAGATTTTATGATAGAAAATGACATGAGTGGTTCTTTTGGAGATATAGCTTGTATTTGTTATGAAAGCAATATATTTTTCAAATCATCTAATAGGGTGGATAGGAAATATGTTATAAAAAAAATTGATGTAAGGACTAATTTAAGAATAGATGCTATCTGGACAAAAAGTTCTGCAAGTAGCTCTAAATTAATTTCTAAAATTGATGTTAGTGATAAAGTTTTTGAAATTTTTAAAAATAAGTCAAATAATCTGGTCTTGGAAATGCTTGATAATTTAATGGGAAATAGGATAGAAGAAACATTAGATAATGTAGATAAGTTAAGTGAGAATCTATATTACTTAGAACTAAACAATGATGTTATTATCCATACACCCTTAATAAAAGAAATTTTATCTAAATATAGACATTCTAAGATTTCAGGTGCAGGTGGTGGAGACTTCATACTTTCTTTTTCAAAATCGGATGTTTTAGAAAGTCTGAAAGTTAATATATTGTGTTGATAAAAGAAATATAAAATGATAGAATAGTTTAGAAGACAAGAATTAGAAAGAGGAATAATTATGGAAAAAATCTTAAAAAGAAGTGAAGTTGACATAAATAAGACTTGGGATTTAACAACAATATTTAAAGATGACGCTTCTTGGGAAAAAGAATTTGAACAATTATACAGTGAAATTGAAAGTATATCTAAGTTTGAGAAGATTATGACAGATAATGTAGATGTTTTAGCAGAAGCTCTAGAATTAGATGATAAATTAAATCAAAGAATAAGCCTTTTATATACTTATGCTCATTTAAAAGGAGATGAGGATACAGGAAATTCTAAATATCAAGAGTATAATTCTAAAATTATCAAATTATATTCAGATTATGATGCTAAATCTACTTTTATTAGAATAAAATTATTAGAATTATCTGAAGAAAAAGTTGAAGAATATTTTTCACATGAAAAATTAGTGGAACGTAAATTTGAAATGGAAAAATTATTTAAAACTAAAAAACATCAACTTTCTCAAAAAGAAGAAGAATTATTGGCTAATATGACACAAATTACAAGTATTGCAAGTAAAGCATTCTCTATGTTAAATAATGCTGATATTACTTTTGAAGAAATAGAAAATTCAAAAGGAGAAAAATTATCTTTAAATCATGCAAGATATGGAATGTACTTAGAATCAAGTGATAGAAAACTTAGAGAAAATGCATATAACTCAATGTATAAAACATATAAAGGTTTAAAAAATACCTTTGCAACAACTCTTGAAGGACAAGTATTAGTACATACAACTGAATCTAAATTTAGAAGTTATTCTAGCGCGAGAAATGCAGCTGTTTCTTCAAACTTTATAGATGAGAATGTATATGATTCTTTATTATCAGCAGTTAATGATAAATTACCTGTGTTACATAAATATGTAGAGTTTAGAAAAGAACAATTAGGTGTAGAAGAACTTAAAATGTATGATATGTATACACCTCTTTTAAAAGAAATAGATCTTAAATTTACTTATGAAGAAGCAAAAGAAATAATAATCGAGGCTTTACAAGTTCTTGGAGAAGATTATGTTAAATTAATTAAAAAAGCATTTGATGAAAGATGGATAGATTATGCTGAAAATGAAGGTAAAAGATCAGGGGCATATTCAAGTGGAACTTATGGAACTAACCCATTTATATTAATTAGCTGGCGTGGAACTTTGGATAATTTATTTACATTGATTCATGAATTAGGACATAGTATACATAGTTATTATACAAGAAATTATCAACCGTATATTTATGGTCATTACACAATATTTTTAGCAGAGGTTGCAAGTATAACTAATGAATTAATATTAAATGATTTCTTAATTAAAAAATATGAAAATAATCCAGCAATTAAAGCATACATTATTAATCATTATTTAGATCAAGTAAAAGGAACAGTATTTAGACAAACTCAATTTGCTGAATTTGAATATGAAATTCATAAATCAGCAGAAAATGGACAACCATTAACTGCTGAATATTTATCAAATTTATACGATGACATGAATAGAAAATATTATGGAAAATCAATTTCATATGATGATAACATTAGATATGAATGGGCAAGAATACCTCATTTTTATTATAATTTTTATGTTTATCAATATGCTACAGGTATGTCAGCGGCATCAGCATTTGCTAAAAAAATATTAACAGAAGGAAAACCCGCTGTAGAAAAATACATTAATTACTTAAAATCTGGTTCAAGTGATTATTCATTAAATATACTTAAAAAAGCAGGTGTAGATATGAATACTAATGCACCAGTTTATGATTGTCTTGAAAACTTTGAAAATAAGTTAGAAGAATTGAAAAAAGTATTAAAAGAAATATAGTATAGTTAAATGATATGTGTCTCAGAATTAAATATAAAATATTTGATTTTGGGGCACATATTAATATATTTGATTTAGTTGTTTTGGTTTCATTGATATACACTATATATTTTTTGTATATGGACACTAAGAAATTATATTTCTTATTAATTATTAAATTAGCTAGTAAAAATCAACCATTAAAGATAAAACTGAAAAAATAATGAAATAAAAACTAAAAAAAATGTTGACAAAGAAAAGCTGATATGATAATATGGTTGAGTTCGATTAAGGACAAGGACAATGGAAAGAGAAGGAATAGATAAAGCAAA
>NZ_LKKV01000083.1:0-717 GCF_001902585.1 Streptobacillus notomytis
ATCTTGGGTAAATCATTTAATATACTACTAATTTTTCCACCTGTAAAAATGTCTGCTATTATTCCACCAACACTTGATTCAGCTAAAGCTTTAATCTTATCTATATTGTATTCCCTAAACAATTCTTCTATTAAATATCTTTGAACATCAAAGTCAAAATAATGAATTTTTTCTCTTAATTTATACTTATCACTTTTATCTAAAATTTCTCCAATATCTTCTTTTTTAGATATTATCATTTTTTTAATTCCATTATATAAGTAATCTGGGTCTAATTCATCCATTTTAATACTTGAATAATCAAAGTTTTTATTATACCCTGGTAAAATTGAGGAAAAATAATCTGGTATTTGAGTCCAAATTCCTAAACTAGAATATTTTTTATCTAGCCCTATTCCCAATCTTTTATATAGCTTTGTAGAAATTTTCCCAATTATATTATTAAGCTCTTTTTTGTTGTTAAATTCTTTACTTAATCCTGTAGCTGGAGAAATAAAATCCGTTGCTAAAGGAGTATTTGATTTTTCAAATATCTTTACTAAACTTGAAAGACTTTTAAAATTCTTATTAGAATGTATTTCATCAAATAAAATTTTAGGAATGTATCTAAGAGGAGAATCTCCATAAAGTGATCCTGAATAATGCCCTAATATCCTACTTGTTCCCTTAATTCCCGAAACCTCTGCATTTGATAAATATGCGTGTTCTTCTTCATAT
>NZ_LKKV01000084.1:0-29159 GCF_001902585.1 Streptobacillus notomytis
ACATCAATATTATAATAAACCAATTATAGGGATAATAGCAAATTCAATTTATAAGGTAAAAGATGATTTTAATTTAACATACAATGATCATGATGATATAAATGATAGTAAACTATGGGCTAAGTTATTAAGTATGTGTAGTAATAATGTATTATCAGATAATGAAAACTTTAGTTTATCTTTAAAAAGTAATGTTAATAATATATTTATAGGTTATGATTTAGATGAGAAGAATGTTATAGATAAAACATATAAATATGGTATATTTGGTAATATTGGTTTTGATAGAGTTGTTTCAGGTAAGGAAAATAAATTTGGAAATACAGATACTTTTGGACTAGGAATATATGGGACATTTAAAAATAAGCATTGGTATGTAGATAGTTGGTTAAATTATACATGTTTAAGAAATATAATAAGCATGAAAAATCCGTTAAATTATAGAAATGATGCATTGAAAGCATCGCTAGAAATTGGAACAAGAGGAGATATGTATATAGGTAATATGAGATTACATGCAAGTCTTTATGAACAACTTATATATAGCTATGTCACCAATTTTAATATGGAATCTGTAAAATATTTTGGGAATTCAAATTTAAGATCTAGGTTAGGAACAAATTTAACATTATTTACACAGTTTAAAAATTTAAATCCGTACTTGGAATTTAATTGGAATTATGATGTAAATTTATCAGGAGTTGAAATAGAAGGGAAAAAATATTACTATAATAATAGTAAGAATACATTTGAATTAAAATGTGGATTGAAAAATATAGATATCAGTAAGAAATTAAGTTTGTGGGCGAATATGATTTATCATTTTAATACAAATTCATATAAAGCAGGTGGAGTAGAAATAGGATTTTTATATAAAATTAGATAATTGAAATAAATTAATGAGAATTTCATTTAGAAATTCTCATTTTTTATAAAAAAAATACTAGATTTTTAATGTTAAGTATGATATACTAACTAAGTTAGCAAGATAAATTGCTATAAATTATAGGTCGAAGTACGCCTTATTTTTATGCATTTACAAGGTGCACACGAGGTAAAGGTGTACATGAAAAATTTAGAAATTGGAGGGAAGATATGCCTATTAAAAAATTAAAACCGATTACTAGTGGGACTCGGCATATGTCTATATTAGTAAATACAGAGTTAGACAAAGTTAGACCTGAAAAAACATTAGTTGAACCATTAAACTCATCATATGGGATTGACAACTATGGACACAGAACAGGAAGAAACAGACACAAAGGACACAAGAGATTATACAGAGTAATCGATTGGAAAAGAAACAAATTAGGAATACCTGCAACAGTTGCAAGTATAGAATACGACCCTAATAGAACAGCAAATATTGCTTTATTACATTATGTTGATGGAGAAAAAAGATACATTTTAGCTCCTAATGGATTAAAAAAAGGTGATATTGTAGTTGCAGGAGAAAATGCAGATATTAAACCAGGTAATGCATTAAAATTAAAAGATTTACCAGTAGGTACATTAATACACAATGTTGAATTAATACCTGGTAAAGGTGGACAACTTGCAAGATCAGCAGGAACTTCAGCAAGACTTGTTGCAAAAGAAGGAACATACTGCCATGTTGAATTACCTTCAGGAGAATTAAGATTAATTCACAAAGAATGTGTTGCAACAGTTGGTGTTATAGGAAATTCTGAACATTCATTAGTTTCTTTAGGAAAAGCTGGAAGAAATAGACATTTAGGTAGAAAACCACATGTAAGAGGATCAGTAATGAACCCAGTAGACCATCCACATGGAGGGGGAGAAGGAAGATCACCTATAGGAAGAAAAGCACCAGTTACTCCTTGGGGTAAACCTGCTTTAGGTAAGAAAACTAGAGGTAAGAAAAACTCAGATAAATTCATCGTAAGAAAAAGAAAAAAATAGATTGATGTTATAAAGTAAGGAGGAAAAAATGGCTCGTTCATTAAAAAAAGGACCTTTCGCTGATCAATATTTATTTAAAAAAATTGAAGCACAAGGATCAAATAAAGCGGTTATTAAAACATGGTCAAGAAGATCAACTATATTTCCACAATTTATAGGATATACGTTTGCGGTTTATAACGGTAAAAAGCATATACCTGTATACGTAACTGAGGAAATGGTTGGACATAAACTTGGAGAATTTGCTCCAACAAGAACTTATCATGGACACGGTAAAGACAAGAAAAAATAAAACTATATAAATAAAGAGTAATATCTTATAACTTTACATGAAAGGAGAAAACGCATGCCAGCAATAGCTAAATTACGTTATCAAAGATTAAGTCCTCAAAAAGCTAGATTAGTAGCTGATGTAATTAGAGGAAAAGATGCATTACTTGCATTAAACATTTTAAGATTCACAAATAAAAAAGCAGCTCCATTAATAGAGAAAACATTAAGATCTGCAATTGCAAATGCAGAACACAATTTAGGGTTAAATCTTGAAAACTTAATAGTTTCAAAAGTATTAATAGATAAAGGACCTGTATTAAAGAGAATGAACCCAAGAGCAATGGGAAGAGCAGATGTTATAAGAAAACCACTTGCACATATCACTGTTGAAGTGGACGTAAAATAAGAGTATATAAGGAGGTAAGTCTGTGGGACAAAAAGTAGATCCTAGAGGTATGAGAATCGGTATTGTTAAAACATGGGATTCAAAATGGTTTGCCAAAAAAGGAAAAGAATATTTAAATAATTTTCATGAAGATTTAAAAATAAGAGAATATATTAAGAAAAACTACTACCAAGCTGGAATTTCTTCGATAGCTATTGAAAGAGTTTCTGAAAATGAAATAACTATAATAGTTTCAACTGGGAAGGCGGCAGTATTAATTGGTAGAAAAGGTGCTGAAATAACAGCATTAAGAGCTAGATTAGAAAATATGACAGGGAAAAAAGTTTTTGTTAAAGCTTTAGAAATCAAAAACCCTAATAGAGATGCACAATTAGTAGCAGAAAGCATTGCAACAGCTATTGAAAAACGTGTGGCATACAAAAGAGCAGTACAACAAGCAATTCAAAGAGCTGAAAAAGCTGGAGTATTAGGAATTAAAGTAATGACTTCAGGAAGATTAAATGGAGCAGAAATAGCTAGAAGTGAATGGACTTTATCTGGTAGAGTACCATTACATACATTAAGAGCAGATGTTGATTATGCAACAGCAACAGCTCATACAACATATGGAGCATTAGGGATTAAAGTATGGATCTTTAATGGAGAAGTTTTACCTACTAAGAAGGAAGGGGGAACAAAATAGTGTTAATACCTAAGAGAACTAAATATAGAAAGCAATTTAGAGGAAGCATGGGTGGTATTGCAACTAAAGGGAATTATGTAGCATTCGGAGATTTCGGATTAGCTGCAAAAGAATTTGGTTGGATTACTTCAAGACAAATAGAAGCATGCCGTATTACAATAAATAGAACATTTAAAAGAGAAGGAAAAATCTGGATAAGAATTTTCCCTGACAAACCTTATACAAAAAGACCAGAAGGAACAAGAATGGGTAAAGGTAAAGGTAACGCTGAAGGTTGGGTAGCAGTTGTTAAAACTGGTAAAATAATGTTTGAAGTTGGTGGAGTATCTGAAGATAAAGCCAAAGAAGCATTAAGAAAAGCTGGACACAAACTACCTATCAAAGTTAAATTCGTAAGAAAAGAAGTAGGTGGTGATAAGTAATGACAGTTAAAGAAGTTAGAGATTTAGATTTAAATCAGTTAGAATCGCAAGTAAAAGAATTGAAACATGAATTGTTTAATTTAAAGTTACAAAAAACTCTTGGACAATTACAAAACACAGCACAAATAAGAAAAGTAAAAAGAGATATAGCTAGAATGAAAACAATCTTAACAGAAAAAACTGGAAAATAGGAGGATTCTCACGTGGAAAGAAACGAAAGAAAAGTCAGAGAAGGAATCGTAGTTTCTGATAAAATGGATAAAACAGTAGTAGTTGTTGAAAATACGATGAAACTGCATAAATTATATAAAAAGAGAGTAAAAACTTCTAAGAGATATAAAGCTCATGATGAGTTAAATGAATGTCGTGTAGGAGATAAAGTTAGAATAATGGAAACTAGACCTTTAAGTAAAGATAAAAACTGGAGAGTTGTTACTATCTTAGAAAAGGCAAAATAATTTAATATATAGTATTATTAAATGAGAGGAGGAACTATTAAATGGTTCAACAACAAAGTATACTTAACGTTGCTGATAATACAGGTGCTAAAAAAATTATGGTTATTAGAGTGTTAGGTGGATCAAGAAGAAGATTCGGTAGAATAGGAGACGTTGTTGTAGCATCTGTTAAAGAAGCTATACCTAATGGAAGTGTTAAAAAGGGAGACGTTGTAAAAGCAGTTATAGTTAGAACTAGAAAAGAAGTTAAAAGATTAGATGGTTCATATATAAAATTTGATGATAATGCAGGAGTTATCCTTAATGCATCAATGGAAATGAAAGGGACAAGAATTTTTGGACCTGTTGCAAGAGAATTAAGAGCTAAAAACTTTATGAAAATAGTATCACTTGCACCAGAAGTACTTTAGGAAGGAGGAATTTTTTGTGATTAAATCTAAAATAAAATCAGTTCCTAAAAAATTACATGTTAAAACTGGAGATACAGTTGTAGTAATTAGTGGAAGAAGTAATAATGACAAAAGAAGTAATAAATCTTCTCAAATGGGAGATAAAGGTAAAATAGGAAAAGTATTAAAAGTATTTCCTAAACTTGGGAAAATAGTAGTTGAAGGTGTAAACGTTAAGAAAAAACATTTAAAACCTAACGCTATGAACACACAAGGTGAGATTGTTGAAAGAGAAGTACCAATTTTCTCATCTAAAGTAATGTTATGGGATGAAAGCGTAAAAAGTGCTACAAGAGTAAGATATGAAATTAAAGATGGAAAAAAAGTTAGAATTTCAGTTAAATCAGGACAAGAAATATAAGGGAAGGAGGATACCTAAATGTCTACAAAATATATGCCTAGATTACAAAAAGCATACAAAGAAACTATGGTATCAGCATTAATGAAAGAATTAGGACTTTCTAACATTATGGAAGTACCTAAATTAGATAAAATAATAGTTAATATGGGACTTGGAGAAGCAGTGAACAATCCTAAGTTAATAGATACAGCAGTTAAAGAATTAGCACAAATTACAGGACAAAAATCAGTTGCAAGAAAAGCTAGAAAATCTGAAGCTGGATTTAAATTAAGAGAAGGTCAATTAATAGGTGCAAAAGTTACTTTAAGAAAAGAAAAAATGTATGAATTCTTAGATAGATTAGTAAGTGTTACTTTACCAAGAGTAAGAGACTTTGAAGGAGTTTCATCTCGTGGATTTGATGGAAGAGGTAATTACACTTTAGGATTAAAGGAACAAATTATCTTCCCAGAAATAGAAATTGATAAAGTTGATAAAGTGTTAGGAATGGGAATTACATTTGTAACAACTGCTAGAACAGATGAAGAAGGAAGAGCATTATTAAGAGCATTTGGAATGCCATTTGCAAAATAATAAGGAGGTGCAAAAGAATTTATGGCTAAAAAAGCAATGGTTCAAAAAAATCTAAAAATTGAAAAAACTATAGATAAATATGCAGCTAAAAGAGCTGAATTAAAAGCAAGAGCTAAACAAGGAGATAGAGAAGCACTAATTGAATTATCTAAATTACCTCGTAATGCATCACCTACAAGACATAGAAATAGATGTCAAGTAAATGGTAGACCAAGAGGATTTATGAGAGAATTTGGAATATCAAGAGTAATGTTTAGACAATTAGCCGGTGAAGGTGTAATACCTGGAATTAAAAAATCTAGCTGGTAATATTTGAGAGGAGGACAAACATGTATTTAACAGATCCTATTGCAGATATGTTAACAAGAATTAGAAATGCAAACATTGCAAAACATAACAAAGTTGCAATACCATTTTCTAAAATAAAAGAAAGTATCGCAAATATATTAAGAAATGAAGGATATATATCAGAATACGAAATTAAAGAAGAAGGAAGTATAAAAGATATAGTTATAACTTTAAAAACTGTTGATGGTGAACAAGTTATAAAAGGATTAAAAAGAATTTCTAAACCTGGAAGAAGAGTATACTCTTCAGTAGAAAACTTACCAAAAGTATTAGGTGGTTTAGGAATAGCTATCGTTACTACACCTAAAGGTGTTTTAACTGATAAAGAATGCAGAAAGCAAAGTGTTGGTGGAGAGGTTCTTTGTTACATTTGGTAATATAGCCTAAACACTTCTGGAAATTTACGCATATAAGGAGGAAAATAATGTCAAGAGTAGGTAAAAAACCTATTATTATACCAAAAGGTGTAGAAATTACAAATGAAGGCAATGTTTATACAGTAAAAGGACCTAAAGGAACTTTAACTAGAGAATTATCTTCAGAAATTAAAGTAAACATTGAAAATAATGAAATAACTTTTGAAAGACCAAATGACTTACCTAATATTAGAGCATTACATGGAACTACAAGAGCAAATGTTAATAACATGGTTGTTGGAGTTAGTGAAGGTTTCAAAATTAAATTAGAATTAGTTGGGGTTGGATACAGAGTAGCTGCAGCAGGTAAAGGAATTACAATGGCTTTAGGATATTCACATCCAGTTGATATAGCTCCAATTGAAGGTATTACTTTCACTGTAGAAGGAAATACTAAATTAACTGTAGAAGGAATTGACAAACAATTAGTTGGTCAAGTAGCATCAGATATAAGATCTAAGAGAGCACCAGAACCATATAAAGGTAAAGGGGTTAAATATGCTGATGAGAAGATAAGAAGAAAAGAAGGTAAGAAAGGATAGGAGGTAGTTTAAATGATTAAAAAAGTAGATAGAAACTTAGCAAGAGTTAGAAAACATAAAAGTATAAGAGCTAAAATCAGTGGAACACCTGAAAGACCTAGACTTACTGTTTATAGAAGTTTAACTAACATCTTCGCACAATTAATAGATGATACAACAGGAAATACATTAATTTCAGCTTCAACTATTGAAAAAGGAAATAAAGTAGAGCATGGATCAAATGTAGAAGCTGCAAAATTAATAGGTAAAAGATTAGCTGAAAAAGCTAAAGCTGCTGGAATTACTAAGGTAGTATTTGATAGAAGTGGATACATCTATACTGGAAGAGTAAAAGCATTAGCAGACGCTGCAAGAGAAGCAGGATTAGAATTCTAATAGGATAGGAGGATTTATTTTGGCAAAAGAAGTTAAAACTAACGAATACAAAGAAAAACTTTTAAGAATTAGTAGAGTTTCTAAAACTGTTAAAGGGGGAAGAAGAATTTCATTCTCAGTACTAGCAGCAGTTGGAGACGAAAACGGAAAAGTTGGAATAGGATTAGGAAAAGCAAATGGAGTACCTGAAGCAATTAGAAAAGCTATTGCAGGTGCTAAAAAAAGTATGATAACAGTTTCATTAAAAGGTGGAACTTTACCACATGAACAAATTGGTAAATTTAATGCTACATCAGTTTTATTAAAACCAGCATCAAAAGGTACTGGGGTTATCGCTGGGTCAGCAACTAGAGAAATTTTAGAATTAGTAGGTGTTACTGACGTATTAACTAAGATTAGAGGATCTAAAAATAAAGATAATGTTGCAAGAGCTACATTAGATGGATTAAAGAAATTAAGATCAATTGAAAAAGTTGCTAAACTTAGAGGGAAAACTGTAGAAGAAATTTTAGGATAAGGCTAGGAGGATAGATTAATGACTAAAGTAAATATAACACTTGTAAAAGGAATTAATGGAAGAAAGCCTAACCATATCGCAACAATTAAATCTTTAGGTTTAAGAAAAATTGGTCAAACAGTTGAACACAATTTGACTGCGGATATAGAAGGTAAAATTAAATTAGTTTCTTATTTAGTTAAAGTAGAGGAGGTTTAGATTAATGAATCTTAATGAATTAAGACCTGCCGAAGGATCAAAAAAAGATAGAAAGAGAATCGGTAGAGGACATGGAACTGGTTGGGGTAAAACTGCTGGTAAAGGTCATAATGGACAAAAACAAAGATCAGGTACATATGTGTCAGCTTCGTTTGAAGGAGGGCAAATGCCTTTAATCAGAAGAGTTCCTAAAAAAGGATTCTCAAATTCTGCATTCCAAAAAGACATAATAGTAGTAAACTTAAAAGATATAGTAGATAAATTTAATGATGGAGAAGAAGTAACTTTAGAAACATTATTAGAAAGAAGAGTAGTAAAAAATGCTAACTTCATTACTAAAGAAGATGGAGAAAGAAATTACACTTCATTATTAAAAATTATTGGAAACTATGAATTAGAAAAAGCTTTAAAAGTTAAAGCACATAGAGTATCTAAAGGTGCTAAAGAAGCAATTGAAAAATTCAATGGAACAGTTGAATTATTAGAAATCAAATCATTTGCAAATGTAGCAGGAAATGCTAAAGAAGTTAAGGGAGAGTAAGTTTAACTTACTTTTTTCCTTTTTACTTAAAATTATAGAATAGAGGTGATTTCTTTGACATTTAAAGAAGCAATAGTAGGTAGATTTCAAGCTATGATAAAAACACGTGAGCTTAGAAAAAGAGTATTGTTTACTTTAGGTTGTTTTTTAGTTGCTAGAATTGGTGTACATATTCCAGTTCCAGGAATTAATATGGAATTATTTAGAGAGTTTACTGGTGCAAGTAGTTTAGCTCAATTTTTAAACCTGTTTACAGGTGGAGCTGTTCAAAGAGCCTCAATATTCTCACTTGGAATAACTCCATATATTAATGCCTCAATAGTATTTCAAATTTTGGGTGTTTTATGGCCTAGAATAGAAGAAATGCAAAAAGAAGGTGGAAAAGAAGCAGAGAAAGTTACACAATGGACTAGATATTTAACTATATGTACGACATTATTTCAATCGACTGGACTTGCTTTATTACTACAATCTAATAATTTAGTTAGAGAACCTGGAATGACATTCATATTAACTACAGTTGTATTAATAACAGGAGGAACTGCATTCTTAATGTGGTTATCTGAAAGAATATCTATAAAAGGTATAGGAAATGGAACTTCAATGTTAATTTTCTTAGGAATAGTTTCTAATTTACCTCAAGTAGTTAGAAGTACAATAACACAATTAACTACATCAGATAAAGGAACTATACTTGGATATACTTCATTAATGTTATTTATATTAATTATAGTAATAATGGTATTTATACAACTTGGAGAAAGAAGAATACCTATACAATATGTTGGTAAATCAAGTAGGGGTGTTGGAAATTCACAAGCTACTGTTGTGGGTAGAAAAACATATCTTCCTATTAAAATTAATACAGCAGGAGTAATGCCAATAATATTTGCATCAATGATTATGGCTGTACCTTCAGCTATAATACCACTTATTAAAGATCAAGCAAAACAAGCATATTTATTAAATCTATTTGGACCAAAAGGATGGGCATATTTAACATTAAGTGCAGTGTTAATTATTTTATTCTCATTCTTTTATACTGCTATAGTATTTGATCCAGAAAAAATTGCAGATAGCTTAAAACAAAGTGGAGGAAGTATACCATTAAGAAGAGCAGGGAAAGAAACATCTGATTTCTTAGAATATGTTGCAACAAGAATTACATTTGGTACAGCAATATTCTTAGCTATACTTGGTATATTACCAAATATATGGTTTGGATATGTATTAAATATTCCTGTGATGTTAGGTGGAACAAGCTTATTAATATTAGTTGGGGTAGCAGTAGAATTAATACAAAATATTGATTCTCACATGGCAACACAAAAATACAAAGGATTTAGTAATATTAGAAGAAGAAGATAATAATCTTCTTCTTTTTAAATTAAAAAGGGCAATAACGCCCTTTATTCATACTTTTTAATTATCCATCTTTTCTTACCTTTTTTACTATCTTCTAGTTCTTCATACACTAAATATTTACCATATTTTCTTATAGTTAATATATTCATATGCTTTACTTCTCTATTTTTTTCCTTGCACATTTCATAATCTATTTGAACTAGTCCAGCTTCTATTAACTGAGTTGCCTTATTTCTTGATAAATTAGTAATATCGCTTATGAAATTATCTAATCTATTAGAACTAATATTAATTTTGATATCTTTAAAATTATATGAAAAATCATTCTTTTCACTTATTTTTATAACACATTCATTTTTTCCTATGGATTTAAGGTTATTTAATATGAAATCTAATACTTTATTAGAGATTAGTATGTATCCTATATTATCTTCTACAAATATATCTCCTATCATTTCTCTTTTAATATTTAATCCCATAATAGCTCCAAGAAAGTCCTTATGAGTATACTTTTTAAACTTATTATTAACTTTAATCTCAATTACGGAATATTCAAATTCTGGAATGTTGGGAGTAAAACAAATTTGACGTCTATCATAACCTTTCATATATGTATATATATTATCATAACTATTATTTAATTTCTTATAAATATTAGGAGTAACAAATATATCAGTAGATACACTAATTTGGTATTCTAAAGCCATAGAAAGTGAATTAAAAACTTTTATAGCCATTTCATTATTCCCAATTTTTTTTAAAAATTCTTCTTTATTTAAATTCATAATTATTATTAATGGCACTATATTACCATAAATATTCTCCTTTTAATATATATTATTGAATTATATCATAAATAATAGACTTTGAAAAGTATAGTAAAATATGTTAAGATATATGAGAGGTGATTAAAATGATAAAATATTTTAGCTATATCTTTTTACTATTTACAGCAATTTCGTGTACATCACTAGATGCGTATTTAAAAGAAAAAAATTTAATTACACAAAATGATCATATTAAATATGTAGAAATTAAAGAGAAAAAAGAAGAAATAAAAACTGAACTCGAATCTGAACCTGAAATTAAAACAGAAGAAGTTGAAGAGAAAAAGCAAGAAGTTAAAGCTACTATAATAACTTCGGCAAAAAGTGAAAAAGAAATAAAATCAAGTATTATTAAATCAGATCATCTTGTAAAAGATCAGAAAATTATGAATGAGGGAATTAAAAAAGTAACAAAACCAGTTACAGAAGTAGAAAAAGAGAATACGGAAGTTATAGTAAATTTTGATGAAACAGATCTTAAAATAGTTAAATTTATAGCTGAACAAGTAGTTGAAAATGAAGAGCAGGTTAAAAGAAAAACTATAGAAAGTATACAAAAATTAGAAAGTAAGGGGTATAAATATTCAGCTAGAGAGTTTTTAGCTAAGGCATATGATAATATTAAAAAAACTAATGTTAATTCATATATACTTGCAGCAGCTAGAGTGATGAATAGTATAGAAAGAGATGGGAAATAATGAGAATAGATAAATTTTTAAAGATTACAAGAGTTGTAAAAAGAAGAACAATTGCAAATGAACTTTGTGATTCTGGAAATGTATCTGTTAATGGAGATGTTAAAAAAGCCCTGTATTCTGTTAAAGAGGGGGATAGGATAGATATAAAGTATTATAATAGAAATTTTGTAGTTAATGTATTAAAATTACCACCTGAATCATTAAGAAAAGAAGATATAGATAAGTATATTAAGATAGAAGAAATTAAGAGATAAAAAATAGTTAGAATTACAAAAAATAGAATTTATATTTATAAATTCTATTTTTATTTTATCTTATATTAAATTTTATACTATTGTTATTAAATATATTTAGTTCATATATTAATTTATTATCATATACAAGTGTTACAGTATCTTTGTTTTTTTGAAATTCTTTAAACATATTAACTACTATTGTTTTTGCTTCAATTTCGTCAATATCACCATCAGATATTTGTATTAGTAAAGAAATGATTTCTGAAATATCTTCTAAATTTTTTTTCTTAACATTTGAAAAGTTAAAAACTAATTGAGTTACCTCAAAATCGTTATATTGTATTATGAAATATGATTCAGTATATCCGAAAATTTGGGAATAAAAATATATGTTTGAGTCTAGTTCTCTATTTACAAACTTACTTATATCATATTTAGTTGGTTCAAATTTTTTGTTAAACTCTTCTATAACATCATCTAGTAGCATATTTTTAAATATTTTCTTATTTACATTTTCTATTTCTATAGAAATATTATTATTTTGTTTAATGGTTACGTATTTATTGAATAAAAATATAGCACCAAAAAGTATTAAAATAGACAAAATAAATCTAAGTTTATTATTCAAAATATCACCTCTTTATTTATTTTAACATTTTAATATTTTTTATTCAATAATATGTATAAAAAATATATTTTAAATTAAGGTATAAATTCTTAAAAAGCTAGTAAAAATCAATAAAATATGATATAATTTAAATAATAAAAAATAGATTAAAATGGAGGAATTATGTCAGAAAAAAAATATGGTGGAGAAAGCATTACAGTATTAGAGGGATTAGATGCTGTAAGGGTTAGACCAGGAATGTACATAGGGACAACTTCTTCAAGAGGATTACATCATTTAGTATGGGAAATAGTAGATAATAGTATAGATGAAGCTCTTGCAGGAGTATGTGATACTATTACAGTTAGAATGCTTCCAGATTCAGAAATAGAAATAATAGATAATGGTAGGGGTATACCTACAGAAATTCATAAATCAGGTAAATCAACACTTGAAGTAGTAATGACAGTACTTCATGCTGGAGGGAAATTTGATAATTCAAACTATCAGTTTTCAGGAGGACTTCATGGAGTCGGTATATCTGTAGTTAATGCTTTATCTGAAAGATTAGAGGCAACAGTTACTAGAGATGGTAAAATCGTTAGACAAATATTTTCAAAAGGGAATCCAATTACAGAAGCTTTAGAAATAGGTAAAGCTCCAGATAAGGAACATGGAACTACAATTAAATTTAAACCAGATGCAGATATATTTGAGACTATACAATTTGATTATGATATTCTTCAAAGAAGACTTAAAGAACTTGCATATTTAAATCAGGGTATAAAAATAATATTAATAGATTCAAGAAAACCAGAAAAAGTTAAGGAAGAAGTATTTCACTTTGAAGGTGGAATAGTTGATTTTGTTACAGAACTTGTAGGAGAAGATAAAATCATTGAAGATGTAATATATATGAAAGATAGGGTAATGCTTACAGAAGGTGAAGTAGATGATGAGGGAAATCCTATACCTGATAAATATTCAGAGGTAGAGATAGCTATGATATATAAGAACTCACAATCTACAATAGAATATTCTTTTGTTAATAATATTAATACATCAGATGGTGGAACACATGTTTCTGGACTTAGAACAGCTTTAACTAGAACTATTAATGATTTAGCTAGGGAAGCTAGTAGTAAAAATGAATTTAAGGGTGAGGATGTAAGAGAAGGTTTAGTTTATGTATTAAGTTTAAAATTCCCTGAGCCACAGTTTGAATCACAGACTAAGGCTAAACTTGGTTCATCTGAAGCAACAAGTATAGTTTCAGGGGTATTTGGAAGTAAACTTAAGATGTATTTAGAAGATCATCCTAAAGATTGTAAAATTATTATAGATAAAATAGCTATATCTAAGCAAGCAAGAGAAGCAGCGAAAAGAGCAAGAGATCTTGTAACTAAGAAAAATGAATTTAGTTTAGGTGGACTTCCTGGTAAACTTGCAGATTGTCAATCAAAAAATCCGGAAGAATCTGAGATATTTATAGTAGAGGGAGATTCAGCTGGTGGTTCTGCAAAACAGGGTAGATTTAAAGAATACCAAGCAATACTTCCATTGCGTGGTAAGATACTTAATGTTGAGAAAGCTAATGAGCATAAAATATTAGAAAATTCAGAAATCAAGGCTATGATTACAGCTTTTGGTGCAGGATTTGGAGATAGATTTGATATAGAGAAGTTAAGATATCATAAGATAATAATAATGACAGATGCCGATGTAGATGGAGCTCATATTAGAACACTTATGCTTACATTCTTCTATAGATATCTAAGAGAATTGATTAATAATGGGCATATATATATAGCTCAACCACCTTTATATAAAGTTACAACTAAGAGTGGGAAAAAAGAACAAGTTAAATATGCATATTCTGATGAACAATTAAAGAGTATAACTAGGGTGCTTGATGAAAAATTAGGTGTAGATAATAGTGGAAAAAATAAATATAATGTTCAAAGATATAAAGGGCTTGGAGAAATGAATCCTGATCAATTAAAAGAAACAACTATGGATCCAGATGTTAGAACTTTATTAAAAGTTACACTAGAGGATGCACAATATGCAGATAAAATGTTTTCAATATTAATGGGAGATAAAGTAGAACCAAGAAGAGAATTTATTGAAGAACATGCAAATTACGTAAGAAACTTAGATATATAGGGAGGTTGTTATGTCAGATTTATTTGATAATGAAGATGAAATAAAAGAAGAAGATATAGATTCAACGCTAGATCAAGATAGCCAGAGTGCTATAGAAGAGATTATGAAAAAAACAGAAATGTCTAATGAAGAATTAATTTATATAGAAGATGAGATTAAAGCATCATATTTAGATTATTCTATGAGTGTTATAGTATCAAGGGCACTTCCAGATGTAAGAGATGGTTTAAAACCTGTACATAGAAGAATACTTTATGCTATGGATGAATTAAAAATGAGTCATAATAGTCCATATAAAAAGTCTGCAAGACTAGTTGGGGAAGTATTAGGTAAATACCACCCACATGGAGATAGTGCAGTATATAATTCTATGGTTAGAATGGCACAAGATTTTAATACTAGATATATGTTAGTAGATGGTCATGGAAACTTTGGTTCTATAGATGGAGATAGTGCAGCGGCAATGAGATATACTGAGGCAAGAATGTCTAAAATTGCTGAAGAAATGTTAATAGATATTAATAAGGACACTATAGATTGGAGAAAAAACTTTGATGAAAGTTTAGATGAACCAACAGTACTTCCTGCAAAATTACCTAATTTACTTTTAAATGGAACTACAGGTATTGCAGTAGGGATGGCAACTAATATCCCACCTCATAACTTGGGAGAATTATCAGATGGTATAATTGCATTAATAGATAATAAGGATATTAGTATAGATGAATTAATTACTCATATTAAAGGTCCTGATTTTCCAACAGGAGGTATAATATATGGAAAATCTGGGATATACTCAGCCTATAAAACAGGTAGAGGTAAGGTAAGAGTAAGTGCTAAAACAGAGATAATAACTGATAAAAAAGGTAGACAAAGTATAGTAATTACAGAACTTCCTTATCAGGTTAATAAGGCAAATTTAATTAAAAGAATAGGTGAGCTTGTTAAAGATAAGATAATAGTTGGAATATCTGATTTAGCAGATCTTTCAAACTTAGAGGGTATAAGAATAGTTATAGATATTAAAAAAGGAGAAGAGGCAGAAATAGTACTTAATAAGTTACTTAAATTCACTGACCTTCAAACAACTTTTGGTATCATAATGCTTGCACTTGTTAATAATGCACCTAAAATATTAAATTTAAAAGAAATTTTAGAAAAATATTTAGAACATAGATATGATGTTATTACAAGAAAAACTATATTTGATTTAAATAAAGCTAAAGATAGAGCACATATTTTAGAAGGATTAAGAAAAGCTTTAGATTATATAGATGGAATTATTTCAACTATTAGAGGAAGTAAAACAAGAGCTTTAGCTAAAGAATCATTAATAGAAAAATTTGGATTTACTGAAATACAAGCAGAAGCTATTTTAGATATGAGATTGCATAGATTAACAGGGCTTGCAAGAGAAGAAATAGATGCAGAATACAATAAATTAATGCTATTTATCACAGATCTTGAGGATATACTTGCAAAGGATGAAAGAAAATATACAATAATTAAAGAAGAAGTATTAGAGTTAAAACAAAAATATGGAGATCCTAGAAGAACTTCTATAGAAAATGATAGATATGAGATTAATATAGAAGATTTAATTAAAAATGAAGATGTAATAGTAACTATAACTAAGAGAGGATATGCTAAGCGTATGTCACTTGATAGTTATAAGGCACAAAAAAGAGGTGGGAAAGGAGTGTCTAACACTACAACCATTGAAGATGATGTGCTAAAAGATCTATTTACAGCTAAAACTTTAGATACCTTAATGGTATTTAGTGATAAAGGTAAGGTATATTCTATTAAAGTTTATGAAATACCTGAGGTAAGTAAACAGGCTAGAGGTAAATTAATAGGAAATATTATAGAACTTGATGAAAATGAAAAAATTTCAGTAATAATACCAGTAGATGAAATAGAAAATGACAATAGGGATTTAATATTCATAACAAGAAATGGTATAGCTAAAAAGACTAAGATCTCTGAATTTAAAACAATAAATAGAAACGGTAAAATAGCAATTTCATTTAAAGATGATGAAGATGAAGTTAAATTTGTTGGAATAACATCTGGAAGTGAAAAAGATGAGATATTTATATCAACTAAAGGTGGAATGGCTGTAAGATTTAAAGAAGAAGATATACGTTCTATGGGTAGAACAGCAGCAGGAGTAAGAGCTATTAAGTTAAATTCTAATGATGAAGTAGTATCAGCAGATGTAATATATACAGATAATAATGTAGATGAAATGAGTGTATTAAGTGTTACATCACTTGGTATAGGGAAAAAAACATTGCTTTCAGAATATAATATTATTAAAAGAGGGGGAAAAGGAGTTAAAAACTACAATCTTGAAAGAAGAAGTAAGGAAGAAAGCGAACATCATTATGTAGTATATTCAACTATAATAGATCCAAGTGATGAAAATTCAGAAAACATGGAACTTGTTGCAATATCAACTACAGGAACAGTAATACGTATTAAAATTAAAGATCTTCCAGTAGTTGGAAGAAATAGTAAAGGTGTAAAAATACAATCTCTTAAATACAAAGAATATTTAGTTTCAGCTGATAGAGTTGCTGCTGAAAATTCTGAGGAAGAGGAAATAGTTGAAGAATAGGAGTGGTATAATTATGAAAAGATTCTTGTTTTTACTTACAAATGAGGCAGAGATTAACGAGTTTTTAAAATTATCTAAATCTTTAGATGAGAAATATCCACATATAGAAAAAGATGTAGTGTACATTAAAGATATCAGAAAATATGATATCTTCCCATTAACTATACAAGGAATGGGGGTAAGTGCTAATACAAACCTATTGATAGAAGACTATTTAAAACTTGAAGATGATGTATTTGATAAATACAAAGAAAAAATATCTAAAGGTAATTTCAGGAAAATATATTCATTAGATGGTGAAATAGTAGAAGTAGCTATGGAAGAATTAAAAGCTTATGATTTATTAGTAGTTTGTAGGACGGAAAATGGAACTATAAGTGATAATTTACATTCTTTACTTAAACAACATTACAAACCTATGTTGATACTTTCAATAACAGATAGAGAATATTCATTTGATAAAGTACTTATGTTAAATGATGGTGGATTTATGGTAAATAGAACAGTATATGATTACTTTAGTACATTTGGTGTACAAGATATAGATGTTTTAAGAGTAAATGTTGAAGATAAGAATAGATTAACTGAAAGGTTTGGATCTAAATGTAATATTATAGATAAAACTGGAGATGAAGTTTCTATAATATTATCAGAGGTACCTAAATATGACCTAATTTTAATGGGAGTTTTAAAATATTCAATAATATTTGAAAGATTAACAGGTCAGGTTGGATTAAAAGTATTTGAAAAAACTGAAACCCCTATATATATGGGTTAATGAAAATACTAAAAATAAGGGAGGAAATATATGAATAGTGTAATAAAGCCACGTAAGATATTTGAAACAGTTATGTTATGGCTGTTATCATTTTGTTTATTAATAAAGATACTATTAATGGCAAAGGTTGGGGATATTTTCTATAAACTAAGGGGTAAAATTACAAATCAAACGGATTTTGTAACTTTAGTTAAAAAGCTTTCTGTTATGACAGAAGATTTAAAAGCTTTGGAAGTGTTAGCAACTATTTACAGAACTTTCTTACTATTACTATTAATTACTTTTGCATGTTTTGTAATTTTTAGAATTGTAAAAAAACAGTATGATAAATTACTTAAAGAATCAACTATAATGATATGGGTTGCAATTACAGCTGCAGTTTATTATGTATATATTACTAAAGATTTATTTTATGCATTAAAGAGTATAACAGAAAAACAATATGAGCAAGGCTTACCTTATGCACTTTACTTAATGGGTAGAATACAATATATCTTAGATGTTAAGTATATAATACATATTTTAACTATAATAATATTTGTATCTACAATATTTGCAATAATTTTGAACGTAAGAACATTGATAGGTAAGAAAGATGAGGCTATATGGAAAAAATTAAATATATCAACATTTGTTTTATGTATGTTATTAATTTCTTTTTTAGTTTCATGGAATATATACATTAAATATGATAATAAGATATTTAAACCATTTGAATATATGATTACAAACTATAAGCATAAAAATGATAAAATATATCTTTTTGGTAGCGTTAATATGAGAAAAGTTAATCAAAAAAATCTTGACCCTAATTTTAGAAACCTTTATTTAAACGGAGTAAATTATGAAGTTGAAAGAGGAACTGAAGAATTAAAAGAAGGAGAAACTAGAGAAATTAAGGTTAGTTTTAATGCAGAAGTTAAAGAATTTTTAAATCTTAAAACAGGTAAAATAGAAGATAAAATAGTTATTAAAACAGTTCCTAAAATTGTTAAATCTATAGATGAAATAAATATAAAATCTTTATTTAAATACTTATCTAAATATGATGAAAGATATTCTAAACATAGTATTAGTGATGAAATTACAGGAATATATGAAGGAAAAGCCATAGATGGTAATGTAGAATATTACTTGATTCAAAAAATTAGATATGCAGAATTAAGTTTTAGTGACATAGTTAAATTTGAAGAAAATGATGAGATATATAAATTAATATATTTAGGTGTAATGTATAGAAATAATGATGAAATAGTTGGTTTAGAAGGCTTAAATTTAAAAGAAGGAATAAAGTTAACAAAAGATGTTGAGAATTTAATAAAAAACTTGAAAGAAAATAAAGTAGAAAAGGTTAAGTAGTTGGAGGAAAAATGTTAGAAAAATTAAAGCTGATAAAAGAAAAAGCACTATCAGATATAGAAAAATTAGATTCTATTCAAGATTTTAATGATATGAAGATAAAATATTTAGGTAAAAAAGGAGAATTTACAGCTATAATGAAGGAAATGGGAAATATTATAGCTGAAAAAAGAAGAGAATTTGGAGCAATTGCCAATGAAGTTAAAACTGAATTGCAAGAAAAATTTGATGAAAAATTATTAAAATTAAGAGAAGAAGCTAAAAAAATTAAATTAGAATCTGAAACATTAGATATTTCATTACCAGGAAAATCTTTAGAAAAATCTAGTTTACACCCTTTAACTAAAACTTTATTTGAAATTAAAGAAATAGTTAGTGAAATGGGATTTGACATAGTAGATGGGCCTGAAGTTGAGAGTACTTACTTAAATTTTGATGCTTTAAATATACCTAAAACACATCCGTCAAGAGAATTAACTGATACTTTCTATATAACAGAAGATGTGATTTTAAGAACTCAGACATCTCCAGTACAAATTAGATATATGAAAGAACATAAACCACCATTTAAAATGATTTCTATAGGTAAAGTATATAGACCAGATTATGATGTTTCACATACACCTATGTTTCATCAAGTAGAAGGTCTAATGATAGGAGAAGATGTTAGCTTTTCTAATTTCAAAGCAACACTTGAAAGTATAGTACAAAGAATATTTGGTGCAGATAGAAATGTAAGATTTAGACCACACTTTTTCCCTTTTACTGAACCAAGTGCAGAAATGGACGTAGAATGTGGTGTTTGTAGAGGAAAAGGTTGTAGATTATGTAAAAATACAGGTTGGCTAGAAATATTAGGTTCAGGTATGGTAAATATTAAAGTTCTAGAAGCTGCTGGAATAGATGGAGAAATTTATCAAGGTTTTGCCTTTGGACTTGGAGTAGAAAGAATAACTATGCTTAAATATGGTATAGATGATTTAAGAGCATTCTTTGAAAATGATATTAGATTTTTAGAACAATTTTAGGTGGAGGAAATATGTTAATTTCATTAAATTGGTTAAGGGAATATATAGATCTTGATAAGAATATAGATATAAAAGAGCTAGAAAATGCCTTAACTATGATAGGACAAGAAGTAGAAAAAATAGAAAAACAAGGAGAACACTTAACTAAGGTTTTAACAGCTAAAATTTTAGAAAAGATAGCACATCCTAACTCTGATCATATTAGTATATGTCAGGTTGATAATGGAGAAAAAGTAGAACAAGTATTATGTGGAGCTACTAATCATAAGGTTGGAGATATAGTTGCTATGGCTCAAATTGGAGCTGAACTTGAAAAAGGTTTTGTGATTAAAAAAGCTAAAATTAGAGGAGAAGAATCAAATGGAATGCTTTGCTCTGAAGTTGAGCTTAAAATAGGTAAAAATAATGATGGAATAATGATATTACCACAAGATACAAAACTTGGTATACCTATGAATAAATATTTAGGTTTAGATGATGTAATATTTGAACTTGAAATAACACCAAATAGACCTGATTGTTTATCTCATATAGGGATAGCTAGAGAACTTGCTGCATATTATTCTAAAAAATTAAAATTACCAGAAGTAAATGTAATTGTTGAAGATAAAGAAGATATGGAAATATCGATAGAAAAAGGATTATCTAATAGATATTTATCAAGGGTTATTAAAGGTGTTAAGGTAGGGAAAAGTCCTGAATGGTTAAAAAATAGATTAGAAGCAGTTGGTATTAGAAGTATTAATAATATAGTTGATATATCAAATTATGTAATGCTTGAGAGTAATCAACCTAATCATATTTTTGACTTTAATAAATTTAATTCAAAGAAAATAACAGTTTCTAGAGCAAAAAATGATGAAGAATTTATAACTCTTGATAAAAAAGAAAGAATTCTTAATAGTGATGATATAGTAATAACTAATGGTGAAAAAGTTGTAGCACTTGCTGGTGTTATGGGTGGAACTGATGTTGAAGTTGATGAAAATAGTACAGATATTTTAATAGAAGTTGCACATTTTGATAATATCATGGTTAGAAAAACTAATAGAAAATTTGCACTTTCAACAGAATCTGCATACAGATTTGAAAGAGCCGTAAATACAGAAAATATGAAATATGTAATGGATAGAATTACTGCTTTAGTAAAAGAAATAGCTGGTGGAAAAGTATGTAATATTAATGATAATTACCCAGTTAAACCTGAAGTTAAAACTACGAAGTTATCACTTCCAAGATTATATAGATTTATAGGTAAAGAAATAGAAAAAGATAAAATATTAGATATATTTGAAAAACTAGAAATTAAAGTTGAAGATAAGGGAGAAGACTTATTACTTATATCTCCAACTCATAGACAGGATTTAATTAATCAGTTTGACTATTTTGAAGAAGTAATACGTATGGTAGGATTTGATAGTATAGAAAATGTAATGCCTTCAGTAAAACTTACAAAAGAAAGATTGGAAGATACTACTAAATTTGTGACAGATATTAAAAAACTTATATCTAATTTAGGTATGAGAGAGGTTATTAATTATAGCTTTATACCTAAGAATGCATTAGAGAAGATATTATTTGAGATTTCTAGTGAAAATATCATAGAAATTAAAAATCCTATAGTAGAAGAATTTAGTATTTTAAGACCTACATTAATGTATTCTCTTATTAAAAATGTAAGGGATAATATAAATAGGGGAGCGAGTGATATTAGATTTTTTGAAGTAAGTAAAAGATTTACTAAAGAAGTGGTAAATAAAGAAGATGAAAACATGGTTAATATAGATGGAATGCAAGTTTTTGAAAAGGAAACTTTAGCATTAATCTTATCTGGAAGTAAAGTTAAAAATATATGGAATGCAAAACCAGAAAATTATGATTTTTATGATTTAAAAGCTGTAGTAGAAGCTGCATTTGAAAAACTTGGATTTAGTAAATATCAAATTAGAAGAAGTGAAAATAGAGCATATCATCCTGGAAGAAGTGTAGATGTATTTGTAGGAAGAGAACTTATTGCAAGTTATGGACAATTACATCCAGATGTATTAGAAAACATGGATGTGGAAAAAAATGATATACTTTATGCTGAAATATATTTAGATTTAATTAAAAAATACATTTCAAAAAATACGAGATATAAAGGGTTAAGTAAGTATCAATCAGTTCCAAGGGATATTGCATTAGTTGTAAAAGAAAATATATTAGTAGGAGAAATGTTGAAAACTATAGAAAAAGCTGATAATTTAATAGAAAAAGTAGAACTATTTGATATATATCAAGGTATTGGGATAGAAAAGGGATATAAGTCTGTAGCTATTAGTATAGTTATGAGAGATGATAATAAAACTTTAGAAGAAAAAGAAATAAATGATGTTATTAATAAGATTATTAATAAATTAACTAAAGAATTTGGAGCTACATTAAGAGTATAATGAAATATTGTGTATTTTTAAATGGAGAATATCCTGAATTTAATGATTATCATTTCAAGTTGATAAAAGATAGAATAATATATTGTGCAGATGGAGGAGCTAACTTTGCATACAAGCAAGGTATAGTTCCTCACGTTATAGTTGGAGACTTAGATTCTGTTGATTTAGAAGTTTTAGATTACTATAAATCAAAAAATGTCAAGATTTATGATTACTCAAGTGATAAAGATTATACAGATTTTTCTATAGCTTTAATACATATTTGTTCTATAGAAAATGTTTGTATGAATAGTAGATTTGAAAAAGATGAGATAGATTTTTATCAAGATAAGGATGTACTTGTTTTTGGTGCTACAGGCGGAAGAATAGATATGTCTATAGCTAATGCTAAATTATTAGCGAATAATAAGAACATGAAATATGTTACACATAATAATGAATTAATGTATTATGTAGATAAAGAAGAGAAAATATTAGGAAAAGTAAATAAGAAATTTTCATTAATACCACTCTCAGATATAAAGGGATTAACTCTTGAGGGATTTGTATATAATTTGGAAAATAAAGATATTTCAAGGAATATGTCTTTAGTTAGCAATATTATTAAAGAAGACATAGCAAGTATTAGTGCTGAAAAAGGTGATATGTTAATAGTAGTTGAGATATAAAAAAAGAATTTCTAAATTTTAGAAATTCTTTTTTATTTTATCTTTAAAAATTAAATTTTGATCCCAGACTTAGAGTTATATATTGAGGATATCCTACAGAAATTTCACTAGTGAAATTACCTTTAAATATAGTACCAAATTTTGCTTTTATAGAAAATTTAGTAATAGATTTATTAGCTATAATATAGTGGAAAGTACCTATAGAAGCTCCTGTATATAATTTTATATTTTCTCTAACTTCTCCATTAAGCTCAGTGAATATAAAAGGAGAGATATATAGATGAAATTTTTCTAGTTCTTTTTTATAATCTGTATTGTCTTGTTTAACATCTGCACTAGAAGCTTGTATGGCTTTATTTGTATTAAATTCAACCATTTTGTTAATTCCACCTTCAAGTCCTGTACCAAGATTAACATTTAATCTTCCATTTTTTAATTTCATAACTTTTCCTAATGAAATATGTACTCCAGCATTCACAATAGAATTACTATTAACATTATTAGCTTGAAATCCACCTAACCCTCCTTGGGCAAGTATAGTAACTTCTGTACTAGAGAAAGATATGATACAAGATAATATAAAAAGAGATACGTATTTCTTCATAACACCAACATCCTTTATTTAAATTCTATACTATTTAATTTATTTCCATCAGCATCAACAAGATCAAACATTGCTCCAGTGTATTTATCTATTAAATGTCCTCCTGGAACAAATATATTACCTATAAGGTATGATAAAATATTTGTTTTAGGTAATATTGCAACAGTTTTATCTTCTGAAGTAATAAAGTATTTTGCTCCAACTCCTGCTTCATTATCTAATCTTTTTAAATTAATAAATAAAGTTCCTTGAGCTTTTTTTAATATATTTCCTTTTTCATCTTTAACTGTTATTTCTTTTCCAGAAGTAGATCTAACATCTAATGGTTGATATAAACCATTAACAATAGTAGAACAACTTGTTAGAGAAGCTATTATAGCTGTAAAAATTAATATTTTTTTCATTTTTGTTTCACCTTTCTTAATGCATTAATTATTCTATTGATATTTTTTTCTATATCTTTTTCAAAAGCATCTTTAGTATATTTACCATTAGTCATATGTAATAATTGTTCTACGATTACACCTGTTTCTTTTTGTATGGCTTTAGTATAAGGAGATGCACTACCATCAGATTCAAATAATATATCTATATTATTTTCTTTTATTAAATTTATGGCTATTTTTAAATCGTTAGCACTAGGTGTGACATGATTTTTTGGCTCAATTACAACACCAACCTTTATTCCTAGTTCACCTAATATATAATCATAACCACCATGTGTTGTGGCTACTGTAAGATTAATTCCTTTTCTTAGTTCAGAAAGTTCTTTTATTTTCTTTGATTTAATATTTGATAACTTTTTATTATACTCTCTTGCATTTTTTAAGTAGTAACTACTATTTTTTTTATCTAATTTAGCTATTTCTTTTGCTATAGTATTTACTTGTTGTATAGCTGCTTGTATAGCTATAAATGTATGAGTATTTACAGATTTTGCATTTCCACGTTCACCTGATATAGGTAGTAGTGAAACATTTTTATTTGAGTTAATAATAACAAGTTTTTTGTTATTTGATGCTTTAACTAAGTTGTACATATAATTATCTATTCCTGTACCATTAATTATTAATACATCTAAATTTGAAATTTTTTTAACTTCATCAGGAGATGGTTGATAAGCGTGTACATCTACATTGGCTGGAAGAATTTGAATTACATCAGATTTATTTCCAACTATATTACTAGTAAAAGAATAATAAGGTAACATACTTACACCAATTTTCATTTTTGATAAAGATATATTATTAACTAATAAAATAAACATTATTAATTTGAATATTATTTTTTTCATATTACCTCCAATTTTTTAAATTATATCATTATTTACTATTTATTTCAATGATTTAGGAATTAATACATAGGTGGAAAATGTAAGAAATAAAATTTCATTAGATTATATAAAAATGAAATATTTTTTCGTGATTTAACTTGATTTTTTTTATTAATGGAGGTAAAATAAAATATAAAATGAAAATAGGAGGCAGGCATATGATAATCAAGAATGCTAGAATATTTGATGGAGATAAATTTATTCCTGAAAATGTAGTAATACTTAGTGGTGATAAGATTGAAAAAATAACAACAGTATCAGAACTTAATGATGAATTAATGTCTAAGCATGAATTAGTAGATATAGAGGGTAAAGTTTTATCTCCAGGATTTATAGATTTACAACTTAATGGTTGTGGAGGAGTTTTATTTAATGATGAAATTACTGTAAAAACATTAGAAATTATGAATGAAACTAATAAAAAATTTGGATGTACTTCATTTTTACCTACATTAATTACATCTCCAGATGAAAAAATATTAAAAGCTTTGAAATTAATAGATGAAATTAAAGACACTAAAGAAGAAATAGGTGTATTAGGATTACATATAGAAGGTCCGTATATAAGTGTGGAGAAAAAAGGCGTTCATAGACCAGATTATATTAGAGTATTAGATGATAGTTTAATAAATGAAATAGCTAAGATAGGTTATGAGGGAGTTAAAATTATTACTGTAGCTCCAGAAAATGCTTTAGTTAAACATTTAAGTGTATTAAAAGAAAGTGGAATAAACATAGCTTTAGGACATACTAATGCTACATATGCACAAATTGAAGAAAAAAAAGAATACTTTACTCACGCTACTCATTTCTTTAATGCAATGCGTGGATTTGACTCAAGAGAGCCAGGAGTTGTTGGATATTTATTAGATAAGAAAAATATACAATGTGGAGTAATAGTTGATGGATTACATGCCAGTTTTTCTTCAATAAGAGTAGTAAAAGAGGTGATGAGATCAAATATGTATTTAGTTACAGATGCAGTATCTCCTATGGGAACAGATATGAAAGAGTTCATATTTGAAGGACATTTAGTTAGACATGAAAATGGTAAATGTTGGGATCCTAGAACTGGATCATTAGGTGGTTCAGCATTAGACATGATTACAGGTATTAAAAATTTAATTAAAGAAGTTAAAGTTAGCGAAGAAGAAGCGTTGCGTATGGCAACTTCATATCCAGCTAAAGCTGTTCAAGTTGATGATAGATATGGATATATTAAAGAAGGATATATTGCAGATTTAACTTTCTATAACTCAGATTACAGAGTAGAAGGAACAATTTCAAAAGGAAAATTACAAAGATATTAGAAATATAATAGGCAGTTGTTTTAAATGAGCAACTGCTTATTTTTTATATAATTTTATTTCAGTCTTATACCTTTAAATATACGTTTTTAATGGAATAAATAAAAAAAATATATTTCAGTATTAAAAAATTATAGAAATAATTTTTAAGCTATGATATAATAAAAAAGAGGTGATTTATAATGAAATATTTAATATGTGGAATTGACTGTGCTGGTTGTGCAAGTAAGCTAGAGGAACATCTTAAAAATCATGAAAATGTTAAGAATTTAAGTATAAATCTTTCAACTAAAACTCTATTTGTAGATTTTAATGTTGAAAATGAAAATAATATAAAAGAATTAGTAGAATATGGTAAGAAAAAAGAAAGGTCTTTTGATATTAAGAAAGAAGATAAATCTGAAAGCCAATTTTTAGAAGAAATAGAAAATTTAAAAGATCAAAAAATACATATGTTTATATCATTGGCTTTATTTATTCTTGCATTATTTGTAGATAAATATTTGTATATGTATTTAAAATATGATTCAGATCTTTATTTATACTATATTCCTTTTTATCTATTTTCTTATGCTATAGTTGCATTTCCTATTATTAAATATGCTATTAAATCAATAAAAAGTGGAGATTATTTTAATGAAAAAGTACTTATGATGGTAGCTTCATTATTAGCCATATTTATTAGAGAATATGAAGAGGCAACAGGAGTAATGCTATTTTATACGTTAGGTGAATATTTTCAGGAATACTCTGTTTTAAAATCAAGAAAAGGTATCAGAAGTTTGATAGAATTAAATGATAATAGGGTACATATTTTAGATGAAGAAAAAAACGAATTTATAGATGTTGATGTTAATTTGATTAAGCCAGGAGATATTTTCTATGTTAAACCAGGAGAAAAAATACTTCTAGATGGTAAGATATATATAGGTGATGCAGAACTTGATACATCTATGATAACAGGAGAATCACTGCCTAGACATTTTGAAAAAGATGATGAAGTATTAGCAGGTATGATAAATTTAACTAAAACTTTAGCAATTGAGGCAAGTAAAAGCTTTGATGAAAGTAGTATATATAAGATAGTTGAAATGATAGAAAATTCTGGACACAATAAATCTAAAATGGAAAAGTTTGTTACTAAATTTTCAAGATATTATACTCCAATAATATTTACTTTAGCTATATTTATAACTATAATTCCACCACTTTTTTTTAGAAAAATAAGTTTTATGGATTCATTATACAATGGTATAGTACTTTTAGTCATATCTTGTCCATGTGCATTAGTACTTTCTATACCACTTACTTTTTTTTCAGGTATAGGAAGAGCTGCAAAAGAGGGTATATTAATTAAAGGTGCAGATATATTTGATAATATAGATAAGGTTGAAAGTGTATTTTTAGATAAAACAGGAACTATAACGGAGGGAAAATTTAAAGTTAATTCTGTTTTTGAAGATTTAGAAAAAATAGATATAGGTGTAAAAGAAGTATATGAGTATATATATAAAGCTGAGGAAAATTCTAATCATCCTATAGCAAAATCAATAATATCTTTTATAGATAAAAAGTTTGGATTAGTTGATAGTATAGAAGATGAAGAAAAATTTTATGAATATATTAGCTTATGTGGACATTGTGGTTGTTGCCATGATTATTCAGAACATTATAACAAAGAAAATATTAAGATAGAAAAACATGAACCTAAGGGTCATTATTATGGTGATGAATGTAAAAATCATATTAAAAAATTACAATATAGTGAAAAATGTGAATGTGAGTCATATAATCATGATGAAAAATGTTTAAAAAATCAATTTTCTAAAAATAAGAAAATACTAGAAATTAATGAAATTGCAGGACTAGGTCTTAGTGTTAAATTTGAAGATAGAAATCTATTAATGGGTAAGAAAAAAATGTTAGATGATAGAAATATATATATACCTAAAATAAATTTCATGAATGATAAAAATTCTTCTTTAGTTTATGTTGCAATAGATGATATTTTTGTAACCTTATTTGTTATTAAAGATAAAGTAAAAGAGGATACAAAAGAAGCTATTTTTTTAATGAAACAAACTGGAATTAAAGAAGTAGTAATGCTTACTGGAGATAATTTTGAAGCTGCTAAAGAAGTTGGAGATATTTTAGGTATAGATAGAATATATTCAAATCTATTACCTCAGGATAAATTAGACATATTAATTGAAGAAAAAGAAGATAAACACATACTATTTGTAGGAGATGGTATTAATGATGCTCCTGTTATTGCAGCCTCTGATGTAGGAGTTGCTATGGGAAATATGGGTCAGGATATTACTATAAATACAGCAGATATAGTTTTAAATTCAGATAGTTTAACTAAGATATCGGTAATTAAAAAAATTTCAACTACAATGAAAATTATAGTACTAGAAAATTTATTATTCATTATTTCTATAAAATTAATAATAATCATATTTGGAATTTTTAGTTTCATGTCTATGTGGGTTGCAGTATTTGCTGATGTTGGTGTTACGATAATAACAGTTTTAAATGCAATGAGAATGAGATATGTTAGGTTATAAATAGAATATAAAAATGACTGTTTTACAGTCATTTTTTATTTATTTTATATATTCATATTTAATTTCTATATATA
>NZ_LKKV01000085.1:0-427 GCF_001902585.1 Streptobacillus notomytis
CTTTCATAGGGACTGACTTAGGTGGAACTAAAAATAATACAAATGGAAATGAATTAAAGTTAAATGAAAAAACACCATATCACTTTGGATTAAGATGGGATTCAGATATAGTTGATACTTTTAACATCTCTTTAACTGCTGCTCATAGAAGAGGAGGAAAAGATATTGCTTATGAGGAGAAAAAGAAAATAACTTCAGAAGATAATTCACCAGAAAAAGTAAACAAACACAATGGAATAAAAGAGGCAATAGAAAGACATCTAAAGTCAAAGGGAAGAGAAGGAAAAGTAGATAAAGATAAAGGATATAAACTAAGAGCAGAAGATACATTCCTATTATCAGCAATATTAAATGGAAAGATATATAATAACTTTGAATTAACTGTTGCAGGTATATATAATGCAGCAGACTTTAAAGATGATAAACA
>NZ_LKKV01000086.1:0-16112 GCF_001902585.1 Streptobacillus notomytis
TTTTCTGAAAATAATGTTAATTTTATTTTTTCTATATCATTATTTTCTAAAAAATTACTATGTGTTATCTTCTTTCCTAATATATCTACTTTTAGTCCTAATCCTAAATAGTTCTCTTTTAACTTAAAGTTTACTCTCTTTCTTAGTTCTATATTCTGGGATAAGTATTTTACTGCAAGTTCTAAATCTCTTCTCATAAAACTATATTTTGGAATATATTCATAAGTTTTATCATCTGGGACTTTCTTGACACTTACATTCTTCTTATTTTCATAATCACCATATTTTCTATCTTTAACCATATCTATTAATGAAGGTAACAATCTAATCGTACTTTCTACTCCATCTGCTCCAAATGTCGTATCAACACCAAAAGTTAATTCTCCACTTATTTTACTCTTTTCATCTTTTGAATAAACAAAAGAAGATAATAATAGTAAAAATAATACCTTTTTATGTTTCATAACATATTTTTATGATAAAAATATCATAATCCTCCTTTTTATTACTTAACCAAGTTAACTTCAAAACATTATATATTAAAAAGATTGATTTTACAATTAAAATCCAAAATAAAAAATAGCCTGATATATATATCAGGCTATAATACATGACTTTTACTTAACCTTGTATAAAGGTAAATCATATTTTAAAAATATTTCTTCAGCAATTTTAATTTCTTCTTTAGTCGGTGTTGGTGTATCTCTTAATTTATATTCTTTTTTCATTTTATCCCATTTTGGTGTACCCATTTGGTGAAAAGGTAATATATCTACCCTTTCTACATTCTTAAACTTAGAACAATATTTAGCCCAATTTTCTAAATCTTTAGGATCATTAGAATATCCTGGAACTAAAACATATCTTAACCATACTGGTTTATTAATACTTTCTAAATAATCTGCCATTTTTAAAGTTGGAGCTAAATTAACAGATGTTAATAACTTATATTTTTCTTGATCTATATGTTTAATGTCAAGTAATACAAGATCTGATAATTCTATAGCTTGTTTAGCTTTTTCGGTAAAAATATAACCCGAAGTATCAATGCAAGTATGTATTCCAGCTTCTTTACATAATTTAAATAATTCTATTATGAAGTCAGATTGAAGTAATGGTTCACCACCAGAAACTGTAACTCCACCTGTTTTAATAAATCCTTTAACTTTCATAATTTCCTTAAATACTTCCTCTGGTGTCATTAATTTTTTATGATCTTTTAAATTCCATGTATCTACATTATGACAATAAAGGCATCTTAATGGACATCCTTGCAAAAAAAGCACAAATCTTATACCCGGTCCATCTTTAGTACCAAATGACTCAAACGAATATATATATCCTGCATTTTTCTTTTCCATATATAACACTCCCTAATAAGTTATATAACAATTATATAATGAAAAATTTTTAAATGCAAATAATATAGATATAATTTTAACATGATTGAATTTATCATTATTGTTTAATTGTAAAAATATTTTTCGTTTCTTAGTATGAAACTATTTTAAATTAATAATAGCCTCTATTCCCATATTAGCATTATATGGTTTAACAAATATTTTATACGGATTTTCTTTTGATCTTTTTATTATCTCCTCATCTGAAATATTTAAATTATATTCATAATTATCTCTATTTAAAATTAAATTATCTCTGCCATAGTATTTTGTCATTTCATTGTCTGTGTCCTTAATAGATTTAAAGCCTTTGGTTTCTATATTTTCTAATTTATTAAATCTAAGCTCCTTATTTTTTAAATCCTTAAAAAGCTCATCATAGAATAATTTTTGATAATTTTCAATATTATCTAAACCATAATTAATATATTTAATTTCTACCCCTAATTCTCTTAATATAGACACAATAAATGATAAATTTTGTATATCTTTTGTAACAATTTTAAGCCTATTATTAGTAATGTAGTTTGTAAGCTTTTCTGTTATTTCTTCTCTTTCAATCAAAGGAATATTATTATATTCTTCAAGAGCAATATTAATATTTAATTTAGAAAATTCTAATTTTAAAGCCTTATATTTTCTATTAGCTAAATTATATGCTTCATTAACGCTTTTAGCACTTTCTTTTATTTCAAGAAATAGCTCATTATTGTTCATATAAACATTAATATTATCACTATTAGTTAATTCTAAAAATCTTTGATAATTTAATGTATTAATCTTACCAACTTTTACCTTAAATATTGCTTGTTGTTCATTCTTAATTATTTTACCTAATTTTTTCTCATAACTTTCATATTTTTTAGTGTCAAAGGAAATATTTTCTATATTCTCATAAGAAATACCTGCACTTGATAAAAGTTTTTTTAATTTATTAAATACTTTGGCATTCTTATTATTTGAATCAATCATATCCTTATCTGACTTAGTATTTATAGATATTTCAAGATTTACTACATCAGCTTTAATATCCTTACTAAAACTAGAGTAAAGACTTAGTTCATTAACATATTTTTCATTTCCTTTACCATTATCAGCTATAAATTCTACAGCCAATTCATTTTGAAGTTTAATCTTTGGTATAGATATTTCAAGTCCCTTATTTTCCATATCTGATTCATAAATAGCTTTAGCACGAGCTATCATAGGAACAGCATATTGTTCTAAATCATTTGCAATATTAATTTTTCTTTCAAGTTCATCTACTAAATATCTATTTTCCTTAACTGATTTAATAGTTTTAATCTCATAATCTTTATTTATTAAAAATTTAGCTTTTTTTCTAGCTTTTATATATGCCTCTTCTACCATATCTAAATACTTTTCTTTTAAATTAGACAATGAATATTCTATATTATTTTCAATTTCTATATTTAATTTAGAAGCTATTTCAATTAATTTATTAATCTTGCTTAAATCCCTTAACTTAAATGAAAAATCATTTTCTATTTTATAATAAACATCATCTACTCTTAAGGTCTTTTCATATATATCTGAGAATACAAATTCAAAATCTCTTCCTAAATTTTTTCTTAATGTTTTAACTTTATTATTTATTTTATCATACGTTTCTTTTTTACTCTTACCCGTAGCAGATAATTTAAAGGTAATTAATCCCTTATTCATCTTATACCTAATAGCACCAATTTTTTCTAATTCATTAATAATCTTAGAACCATCATTAATATCAGAAGTTATAGAAAATGTCATATTTGTTTCATAACCATTCCCTTTTTCTTCTTTAAGTTTAGAAATCTTTCTATCACTAATATTATTCGTAACTACATTATCAAATTTAATTCCATTCTCATTTAATTTCATAAAGAACTCATTAACTTTTTCTCTATTTATACCCCTAGTTTTTTCTAAACTTTTACCCTCTGATGTTAATTTGAAGTTTATAAGTGCTGTATCGGCCATAATTTCTTTTTCTATTTTTTGATTAGTTGATATAGTTATTTCTTGACCTAAAACATTTAATCCTACTATTAAGGATAATAATAAAAATATTTTTTTCATACCTAACTCCTTTTAAACATTTATACATCTATATTCTACATATTCTTCATTATATTTCCCTTATACCACCCTTATTTTATACTTCTTATCATCTGTAAAAAAGGTATTAAGACTTTAAAAAATATGTCAATCTCTCTTTTATTATTATACTTAGAAAAACTTATTCTAATAGAACTTTCTACCCTTTCTTTAGGTAGATTTAAAGCCTTTAAAACATGTGAATCCTTCTTATTTGCAGAACATGCAGATCCAATTGATATAAATATATTATTACTTGCAAGAAAAGTTTGTAATACCTCAGATCTAGCACCAATAAAAGATACATTAATTATACTATCACTAGAATTTATAGGACTATTTACATGTACATTAGGTATGTCTGATAATTTTTCTAAAAAATATTTTTTTAGTTCTTTAATATTTTCCTTATCTTCCAAACTTCCTATTTCTATAGCTTTTAAAAATCCCATAACTAGTTCATTAGGCATAGTACGTGGAATATATTTATTCTCACTATTACTTCCATATATTTGTTCTTTAATTTTAACTCCATTTTTAATATATATAGCTCCTACACCCTTAGGACCATGTATTTTATGTGAACTTATAGATAAAAGATCAACATAAATCTTAGAAAAATCAAAATCAACATGATTTAATCCTTGCACAAAATCTATATGAAAATATGTATTACCATTCTTATTTTTAATAGCCTTTGATATTTTTTCCATATCCATTATTGTTCCTATTTCATTATTAACACCCATAATAGAAACAAGTCTTGTATCTTCTCTAATTAAATATATTAAATTATCTATATCTATATTACCAAACTCATCAACATCTACAAGATCTAGATCATAACCCTCATTTTTCAATTCTAATGCTGTGTTTAAAAGTGATGGATGTTCAATTTTTGAGATTATAAAATGACCTTTTTTCTCTTTTCTCATAACAGAAGTTAACGCTAAATTATTTGCTTCTCCACCACCAGAAGTAAATGAAAAATTATCAGGATTTAAACCTAATACCTTTTTAAATATATTTTTTCTATCTTTCAATATCTTCTTTATATCATAAGCCAAACTATATCCTGAATCAATATTTAAATACATTTCACTCATTACTTTAGACATTTCTTCTATTACTCTATCATCAACACGAGTAGTTGCCGAATTATCGAAATATATCATAATTTTACCTACTTTTCTAAAAATTTAGAAAAGAGGGTTACCCCTCTTATCTATATACTCTATAATCTACATTTTTAAATATATTATCTCTACCTTCTATTTCCTTTAGCCATTCTTCATCTATGCTTCCATGTATAATATCCTCATATATTTTAAATATTCTATAAGTATGATCTGATACTTTCTTTTCTGCATATCCAACCATAGTTTTAGTAAACATAATAAATGGCCAACAAGAAGTCTGAGCTAAAAATAGTTCTCTAGCAGCTTGATTTAAAGCCCTATACTCTAATTCATTTGATGGTTCTATTTTAGCTAATTCTATCATTTTAGAGGCAGCTTTATGTAAATGTCTATAAATATAGTCATTAGATCCATCTACCCAAACATCATAATATCCATTAGCTCCCCAGCTTGACATACTTAAATCAACAACCTGATTTAACTTATATACATCTAAATATCTTGAAGGCGTAATACTTCCAAAATTAGATTCTTGCATTGCCCTAAATATATATTCTAAAAATATTGGACCCTCATACCACCAATGACCATATAACTCTGCATCATATGGAGAAACTATTATTGGTTTCCTATATTTCATTTTACTTGATAAATAATCAATTTGTTTACTACGATTATATACAAAATTATATGCATGCGATATAGCTGTGTTTCTTGCTTCTTCTGGATTATATACCTTCTTAAATGTTCCTTTTTTATCTGTTATAGCATGATATTTTATACCAATATTACGTCTTATTCCATCACTATGTAAAAATGGTTTAATGTATTCATAATCAAGTTCATAACCAGCATCTTTATGAAACTCCCTATATGCACCATCTCCTGGATAGCCAACCTCAGATGACCAAACTTGTTCAGAAGATTCTAAATCTCTAGCAAAGGCTGCTACACCATTTTCGGTAAATACAGGGGCATAAACACCATAAACAGGTCTTGGATTTGCATTTTTTATACCGTGTGCATCAACTAAAAAATATCTAATACCCTCATCTTTTAAATATGCATCCTGTCCTTTATAATAAGCACATTCTGCAAGCCATATACCTTGAGGTTCTCTATCAAAATTACTCATATAATCAATTTTAGCCATTTTAATTTGTGCTTTTACAGCATTAGGAAAATCCTTCATCATAGGAAGCATTCCATGTGTTGCTGTAACTGGAATAATTTCTAAGTTACCTAAATCTTGAAAATATTTAAATCTCTTAATTAAATTTTTATCATTATCTAAGAAGTATTTTCTCGCATTGAAATATGTATCATAATTATGTACAGCAATAGCATACATATCTTCATATGGAGCTAATCTTTCCAATTCTAAGGTACAAAAATCAACTAATTTATCCATATGTTTTAAATATCTATTTTGCAACATTTCATCATTTAACATATTAGCTAAAGTTCCTGAAATTGTCATGGTAATATTAAAAGGTACTCCATCCCTAGTTAAATTTTCAAAAATATTTAGAAGTGGAATATATGTTTCTGTAATAGCTTCAAATAACCAATCTTCCTCTAAAAACTCTTCATATTCTGGATGTCTTACATACGGCAGATGTGCATGTAAAACAAGACTTAAATAACCTTTCACCATAATCACTCCTTATTTTTTCATTATCAATGCGTTGCTTCCATCTAAATAATATTTTTTTCTAATTGATATTCTTTCAAATCCAGTTTTTTCATAGAGTTTTATTGCAGCCATATTTTTTTCAGAAACTTCTAAAAAAACATCTTTTTCATATGAAATATTATGTAAAAGTTTTTTTGCATATCCTTTATTTCTAAATTTTTCTTTAATTGCAATTTCAAATAACTCATAACAATCAAAGCTATCAAGTATTATCATATATCCAACTAACTCTTCTTCATAAACACAAAAAATAGAATAATTAGGATTTTCATAAATACTTACAATATCATCATATTTTTTTTTGTCCAAAAAATTCTGATTATGTAAGTTTAAAATCTCTTCTATTTCTGTTTTATTCATTTAAAAATCCTATTCTATTAAATGGATACCATCTTAATAATAATTTTCCGTATATTCTTTCTTCTTTAACATATCCAAAAAATCTTGAATCATTACTATTTCTTGTATTATCCCCCATAGCCATATAGTAATTACTTTCTAACTCAATTTCTTCTCCATTTAATAGCTTAGTCATAACATCTTTATCATATTTAAAATCAAGTATTGGAAGTAGGAATTTACCTTCACTTTCTAAAACATAAGTATATCTTTTATTACTTAAATCTTGATCAATTCCATTTATTTGATCTAATGTATTAGTATTAAAGAAGCCAAATAGGTATTTATAATAATCTTTTGAAATATTCTTAGCTAAAAACTCTTCTCTTGTTAACTCTATTACTCCACTTCCATCAAATATATCAAGTTCTAATACTTTTAAAAGTTTAACCTTATCCCCCTTTTTAGGTATATATATTTCTGGATTGTTATATAACTTTAAAATCCCTTCTATAGTATATTCTCTATTTAAACTTGTTTTTTCACCATTAATATATATATTATGATCTTCTTCATTAATCTTAAATGTTGTTCCAGAAGTTCCAGTAATTCTTTTTGTATACATTAAGCTATTATCAAGTGGTTCTCTAAATGAAATAATATCACCTATATTAGGTTTTTTAAATCTATATAATACATTATTGGCAAATATTCTATCCCCAACTTTTATAGTTGGTTCCATAGAACCCGTTGGTATAGCATAATTCCCTAAATAATAACCTTGTATAATTAATACAAGAATAATAATAAACATAGAATTAACTATTTTTTTAATTTTATTTGAAAGCTCAATATTAGAATAAAAAATTAATATTAGTGAAGATATAGTTACTACTATATTCATTATTAAAAAGTATTTATCATCTACTCCAAACATTGCTTTTCCAAATATTATAAGCACTATATTTAATATAGCTACATGTTCATAATAGTATTTTTTTAAATAAAATCCTAAAAACATTATAAAGTTTAATACAACAGATATTATCGTTATTTTATTTTTAATAGGTAATATATCATTTCTTGTATAATCTACCTTTAATGCTAAAATCCCTAAAATTATCAACACTAATGTATTAAAAGATATTAAAATCTTATCATATCTAACCTTTTCATTTATTAATCCTAATTTTACTAAAAATTTATCTACTATTTTATCTATATAATCTACTACTTTCTTTTCTTTAAATAAATATATCAATATAATTATCGATGTAGTAATGTAAAAAAGTAGATATAAGAATATCTTCATATATGCCTCCTACTTTAATAAATTCTAAGTGTATTATAACATAAAAAAAATAAAAATAGAACAACACAATTTCTCCATATATATTACCCCGAATATATAAAAAGTCAATACTTAAGTCATTGTTATAAATTACACAAATATCATTTTACACTACTATCGTCATTTTTTTTATGATATAATTACATGTAGTAATTATAACCTTGAAAGGAGCAAAAATGAAAAGAGAATTAGCATTAGAATTTGCAAGAGTTACTGAAGCAGCTGCACTTGCTGCACATAAACTAGTTGGTAGGGGTAATAAAGAAGAAATAGATAGAGTAGCTGTTGAAGCAATGAAGATAATGTTAAATAGAATCAAAATAAAAGGTGAAGTTGTAATTGGTGAGGGAGAAATAGATGAGGCCCCAATGTTATACATTGGAGAAATTCTTGGTAGACCTGATGGGAAATATCTTGAAGTTGATATAGCTGTAGATCCTGTAGAAGGAACACGTATGACTGCACAAAGACAAGCAAATGCAATAACTGTACTTGCAGTTGGTAAAAAAGATTCATTCTTAAAAGCTCCTGATATGTATATGGAAAAATTAATAGTCGGTCCAAATGCAAAAGGTTTAATCGATTTAGAAAAACCATTACAAGAAAATATAGAAATTATAGCAAAAGCAAATAATAAAGAATTAAAAGACCTAACCGTTATAATCTTAGATAAACCTAGACATAAAAAAATAATTGAAGATTTACAAAAATTAAATATTAGCGTTTATGCCCTACCCGATGGTGATGTTGCTGCATCTATACTAACATGTATGGTTGATAGTGATATAGATGTTGTTTATGGAATAGGTGGCGCTCCTGAGGGCGTAATATCAGCAGCAGCTATAAGAGTTTTAGGTGGCGATATGCAAGCAAGATTAAAATTACGTAATGAGGTTAAGGGATATTCTTTAGAAAATGATAAAATATCAAAAGATGAGAAACGTAGATGTGAGGAAAAAGGTTTAGTGCTAGGTGAAGTTATTAAATTGGATGATTTAGCGAAAGATGATGAAATAATATTTTCTGCAACAGGTATTACTACTGGAGATTTACTTGAGGGTATTAAAAGACATGGAAATATAGCTAGAACACAAACATTACTAATTAGAGGAAGTTCAAGAACAATAAGATATATAAACTCAGTTCATAATTTAGATTATAAAGATGATAAAATAAATCATTTAGTTAAATAGATGCTATGCATCTATTTTTTTTCAAAAAAAAAGGGTGTCTTACATAACACCTTTTTCTATGTGAATCCCCTAAAAAAAGGTGATTTCACTTATTAATTTGCTGAAAATAAGATTTTTGAAAGTTTAGAGCTTAAGTTATCTTTATTTTCAAGTAATATTTTCTTCACTTGATCCTCATTTTTACCTTTTAATGTTTTCATTGCTTTTGTACTTACTCTAACTTTAACTTCTTTACCATCAATCATTAATTTCATAGTTTGAAGATTAGGTCTCCAAATTCTTTTAGTTGCTCTATTTGAGTGACTTACTAAGTTACCATGACCTACTTTTTTCCCAAATACTTCACAAATTTGCATATCTACACCTCCTAATTTACTTTTTACTAGATTTTAATTATACCATACTCACTAAGATTATTCAAGCAATAATCTCAATTGTTTTTAATTTACAAGCTATTATACACTAAAACAAGATAAATTGCAAACTTTTAAATTCTTTGTTAATAAAAAGCCTGTTTAAACAGGCTTTCTAAGTTAATTAAAATTATTTATTATCGGAATCTTTACAGTTAATTAAAATACTGGATAACCTTCTTCTTTGTAATTTTCAAGTAAGAATTTTCTTACTTTTTCTGAAGTCATTGCTTTTGTTAAGTCTTTTATTTTTTGGCTATCTTTATTGTCTTCTCTTGCAGCAAGCATTACAGCAAATCTAGAATCATCTGTTTTTTCTAAAAGAAGAGCATCTTTAACTTTTACCCCTATTTTTAGCATGTGTGAAGGCCAGTTGAAAGATAAATCAAATTCTTGGTAAGCTTGTACTAATGCTGGTATTGCAACAGGTGTAATTTTTAATCCTCTTATATTATCTCTAACATCTGACAAATTATTTAACCCTGTTTTTTTAGCAAGTTTTATAAACCCTTCTTTTTCAAGTATTCTTAAAGCTCTATCTTGGTTAGTCGGGTCACTTGGTACTGCTACTTTTGCCCCCATAGGAACTTGTGATTTGCTTTTAATTTTTCTTGAATAAAATCCAACATGAACGTCATATATAGGTTTAACTTTTACTAAAGTCCCATTATTTCTATCATTGAAGATTTGCATAAATGGCTCATGTTGATGGAAGTTTGCATCAAATTCTTTAGCATTTAACCCTATATTTGCTGTTACATAATCAGTTAATAATGAAATTTGTACATCATAACCTTGCTTTTCTAAATCCATTGCAGCGATTTTAACTATTTCATTCATAGGGTAACCTGCTGCTGCAATTTTAATAACTTTATCATTTGAAAAAGTTAAAGTTGAAAATAAAATTGTAAAAAATAATAATATTTTTTTAAACATTAAGAATCTCTCCTTCTTTTATCTAATTTTTCTGAAATTTTATTACCTATAATCTGTATTAAAAATACCATAACTATCATTATAGATACTACCTTATAAACCAAAGGATAGTTATACTCTTGATATCCATATCTAATGGCAAAATCTCCTATACCTCCACCACCAACTATACCCATAACAGTAGAATAAGATATGAAACTAATTATACTAGAAGTTAATCCTAAAATTAATGAACTTCTAGATTCAACTAACAGAAAATGCCAAACTATTTGAAAGCTTGTTGCTCTCATAGACAATGCTGCATCTATTATTCCTAAATCAACATCGTGAAATGACTGTTCAACAAATCTTGCATAAAGTGCTACTGCTACAAAACTTATTGGAAAACTTGCTGGTAATAATCCAAAAGCTGTTCCAAAAACAAATCTTGTTAACGGTATTAAAACAATAACAAAGATTAAAAAAGGGAAACTTCTTACCACATTAATATAAAAATTAATAGGTAAATATATATACATATTCTCTTTTAATCCATTCTTTTTTGTGATATATAGCAATGAACCTAATGGTATTCCAAATAATACTGCACAAATTGTTGGAATTAAAACCATAATAAATGTATCTTTAATAGATAAAAGTAATTCTAAAGTAAAATAATCCATTATGTTAATACCTCTTTTGCATATTCTAAATAACTAAATTCTTTTTCTTCACCAAGGTCCTTATTAACTTCAAATATTTCTAGAATTTCTCCATTTTCTATAACAGAAACTCTATCACATATTTTCTTTGCAACCTCTAATTCATGAGTTACAAATAATATTGTAGTTCCATAATCACTATTTATCTTTTTAAATAAAGATATAACTTCATTTTTAGTAATTCTATCAAGAGAAGTTGTAACTTCATCACAAATTAATAAATCCGGATTTGAAATTAAGGCTCTTGCAATAGCTACTCTTTGTTTTTGTCCACCACTTAAAAATGATATGTATTCATTTTTCTTTTCAAGTAAACCAACATATTTTAATACTTCTTCAACCTTTTCATCATTTTTCTGTTTTTTAAGTATTAAAGGAAGTGCTACATTTGAATATACGTCCTTATTATTTAAAAGATTTAATCCTTGAAATATTGATGACATTTCTATATTTTCATCTATATTAATCTCACCACTATCAGGCTTAATTAAACCTTGGACTATCTTTAAAATAGTTGATTTACCACTTCCAGATTTTCCAATAATTCCAAAAATTTCACCTTTTTTTAGTTCTAAATCTACATTTAATGTAAAATCTCCAATTTTTTTGTTGATATTTTTTAAATTCATTCTATCACCTAACTCATTTTAACACGAAAATTTTATCGATGTCTAAATTTTTTTAAAAATATGTCCGAAAATATATATTTATTTTAATTTTAAAGCAAATTATTCCATATTATGGAATTACTATGATTACACATCAGCGCTTTCGTCATATTAAATCCAACTTTGTGAATAATATATTTTTAAATTATTTTTTTCAATTAAATAACTTAAATTTTAATAAACTCATTTAAAAACTAGATATTTTCAAAATAATATAGTATAATATTAATGATAAAATATTAACAAACATATATTTGTGGAGGAAAAATGAAAAAATTATTAATAAGCATATTTTTAGGTGCTTTTTTGTTTTCTTGTGGCAATAATTCAGAAAACATAGCTAAAACAGATGAAAAATTAGTTTTTTATGCAGGATTACAAGAAGACCATGCAGCTTTAATAGCTGAAAAATTCACAGATGAAACTGGTATACCTACAGAATTTGTCAGAATGAGTAGTGGAGAAACTTTAGCTAGATTAAAAGCCGAAAAAAATAATATGGTGGCTTCAGTTTGGTATGGAGGTCCAGTTGATGGAATTATTGCAGCAGATTCTGAAGGTTTAATAGAAGCATACGATTCTCCTACATCTAAAGAAATATTAGAGCAATTCAAATCTGGTGATGGAAGATGGACAGGAATTTATGTTGGATACCTAGGATTTGTTGGAAATAAAAAGATACTAGAAGAAAAAGGATTAGAAATGCCTAAATCATGGAAAGATTTATTAAATCCTAAATTTAAAGGAGAAATAGTTGTAGCTCACCCTGGTTCATCTGGAACTGCTTATACTATGCTTGCATCTTTAGTTCAATTAATGGGAGTAGAAGAAGCTATGTCTTACTTTAAACAATTAGATGGACAAATAAGACAGTATACAAAATCTGGAACTGCTCCTGGAAGAATGGTTGGAAGCGGAGAAGTTGCTCTAGGTATTACTTTCTTACATGATGCTATTAAATATCAAAAAGAAGGTTATTCGGATATTATATTATCTGCTCCAAATGAAGGTACAGGATATGAAATAGGGGCTGTTGCTTTATTAAAAAATGCACCTAATAGTGAAGCAGCTAAAAAATTTATAGATTGGGTATTAACTAAAGAAGTTCAAGAATTAGGTAAAAGTGTCGGTTCATTCCAATTTTTAACTAACAAAAATGCAAAAAATCCTAAAGAAACAAAAGTAATTAAGGATACTAAATTAATAGATTATGACTTTGAATGGGCTGGAAGAAACAGAAAAGATTTAGTTGAAAAATATACTAAAGAAACTAGTTCAGCAATACCTCAAAAATAGATAAAATAATACAAGGGGCTATCCCTTGTATTTTACTTGAAAGGATATTTATGTCAAATTTAAAATTAAAAATGAAAGATAGCTTTAAAGATTTCAGGAAAATGTTAAATGACCCTATACTTATGACAACAATAATATTTTCAATAATTGTAGTAGCTTTCTTTATTTTAGTCCCTTTATATAACGTGTTTTTAGAAAGTATTAAAGTAAATGAAAAATTTACTATAATAAATTATATAGATTCATTTAAAAATTCAGGGAATTTACAAATTATACTTAATACTCTAGTATTAGGATTTACTACTGGATTAATTTCATTAATTGTTGGCTTTATATTTGCATATTTAACAGTATATATTAAAATTAAAGGTAAGGCTGTATTTGATTTCATAGCTTTACTTCCAGTAATTTCTCCACCATTTATAGTTGCACTTTCAACTATATTACTATTTGGTAGAACAGGTTTAATTACTAAAAAAATATTAGGGATTGAATATGAAATTTATGGATTTCATGGATTAGTTTTAGTACAAGTTCTAAGTTTCTTTCCAATAGCATACATGATGTTAGTTGGATTATTAAATAATATAGATCCATCTGTTGAGGAAGCTTCAAGATCTCTTGGGGCAAATAGATTTAAAGTATTTACTACGGTAACTTTACCATTAATGATGCCTGGACTTGCCAATGCATTCTTATTAGTGTTTATACAATCAATTGCAGATTATGCTAATCCATTTGTTATAGGAGGAAAATTTACTACTATAGCAGTTAAAATATTTCAAGAAGGAATAGGGAATTATCAATTAGGGCTTGCATCTGCACTATCAATAATATTACTAACTATATCTATTTCTATGTTTACTTTACAAAGATATTATGTTAATTCAAAATCATATATAACTGTAACAGGTAAGGCATCTCGCTTGAGAGAATTAATAGATACAAAATTTGCTACTATTACATCTAGTTTAATTTTAATATTACTTTCTATCTGTGTTATAGGAATGTATATATTAATACCTATTAGTTCATTTACAAAATTATTTGGTATAGATAATAGTTTAAGTTTATATAATTATAGAGAAATATTTAAATATTCAAACAGAATAAATCCTATTATTACTACTACAACTTTATCAATAATAGCTACATTTATTGCATCAACTTTTTCTATGATAATAGCATTTTTAATAGTTAGAAAAAAATTCTTAGGTAAAACTTTCATAGAATTTACAGTAATGATGGGTCTAGCAATACCTGGAACTATTATTGGTATAGGTTATGCCCTAAGTTATAACAAGGTATATAACATACCATTTACAAACACCGCATTAGTTCCTACATTAACTGGTACAGGCTTTATAATAATCATGGCATTTATTATTAGATCTCTTCCAGTTGGGGTAAGATCAGGAATAGCAGCATTAAATCAAATAGATCCAAGTATAGAAGAAGCTTCAACTATTCTTGGAGCAAATACAATGCAAACATTTACAAAAATCACTTTACCTATGATAAGAGAAGCATTCTTATCAGGATTAATATATTCATTTGCAAGATCTATGACTCTTGTTTCAACAGTAGTATTTTTAATATCTGCTAAATGGAAATTATTAACTCCTACTATCATGGATAATGTTGACCAAGGTAGAATAGGTATAGCTGCAGCATACTGTACTATACTAATAGTTATTGTTTCATTATTTATGATATTAATGAAAATCTTTATGAAATTATTAGAACCTAAAAATAAATAACAGGGAGAAAAAAATGAGTAAACCAATTAAATTAAATATACAGAATTTAACTAAAATTTTCACACCTAAAGGTAGAAGGGTGGTTGCTGTAGAAGATGTAAATTTAGAAATAAAAGAAGGAGAATTCGTCTGTTTATTAGGTCCATCTGGTTGTGGTAAAACTACTACACTTAGAATGATAGCTGGATTTGAAACACCAAGTTCAGGACATATTACTATAAATAATAGAGACATCGCTTATTTAACTCCTGATAAAAGAGGAATATCTATGGTTTTTCAAAACTATGCTCTATTTCCACATATGAACGTTTATGATAACATAGCTTATGGATTAAAAATACAAAAAAGACCTAAAGAAGAAATAAAGCAAAGAGTAGATAAGATTTTAAAATTAATGAAAATGGAAGATTTTGCAGAACGTGTTCCATCTCAAATGTCTGGTGGTCAACAACAAAGAGTTTCTCTTGCAAGAGCTTTAATAATGGATTCAGAGGTTTTATTATTTGATGAGCCTTTATCAAACTTAGATGCTAAGTTAAGATTACACATGAGAGATGAAATTAGAAAATTACAATTAGAAGTTGGAATAACTTCAATATATGTAACACATGATCAAGCTGAAGCAATGGCACTTTCAGATAAAATAGTAATAATGAAAGATGGAAAAATTGCACAAGTTGGTTCACCACAAGAAATATATCAAAAACCAAATTCAGAATTTGTAGCAAAATTTATAGGTAGAGCAAATATATTGGATGCTAAAATACTAGAAAATAGAGAAAATGAAACTTTAATTTCTATTTTAGGACAAGAATATTTAGTAAATGAAAAGGTAAATTATACTATAGGAGAAAATGTTAAAGTAGTTATTAGACCTGAATCTATTAAATTTACTGAATCAAAACATACTTTAGAAATATCTAAGAGTATATTTATGGGAGAAAACCATGAATATGAAGTTAAAAACGAAAATGATATTATAGAAATTGTTTTAAATAATCCTCATGGAAAAGAAATTAAAAAAGTCGGAGATAAACTAAGTTTTGTATTCGATCAAAATTCAATACATATATTATAGTAAAAGGGGCTATTTTGTAATAGTCCCTTTAAAATTACCATTTAT
>NZ_LKKV01000087.1:0-6615 GCF_001902585.1 Streptobacillus notomytis
AGATGGTAGTGGAAGGGGAAATGATGAGAAGATTAAAAATTTTTTTGTTATTTTTGGGGATAATTTCTAACATATTATTTTCTCAAAACATAGAAACCAATTTGTTAGCAGTATCATCTAATAGATCTAATAGAACCAATACAAAAAGATCGAGAAAAGTATTAAAAGAAAAAGTAAAAGAATCTAAGTTTCTTAAATTTGATAACTCAAAGAAAATAAAGTTGATTTTAAGTGCAGATAGTAAAAATAACTTTGAAAAAGAAGAAAAGAAATATAAAGTAACTGCTGAACATAACATTAATTTTTCTACAAAACTGTATGAATTATTAAAATTATCAGGTGGAATTAGTTTTGGAAATAGTATTAAACCTAAAAGTTATTATGCAGCATTCGGATTAGATTTTAAAGAATATGGAGATATAGAAGTAGCTTTAAGATCGGAAAAAAAGGTAGATTTTAAATATGTATATAATAGAAAATTTAATGATTTAGATGTTGATGTAAAGATATTATATAGTCTATTTAGTTCAGAACGTAAATTGGGTGATAAAGAAATAGAATATTATTATGGTTTAGATACTAATTTTGGGTATAATTTAGGATACAATTTTAGATTATTAACAGATTTAGATATGAGGATGTCTATTTTTATTACAGATAAAAAGAAAAAATTAATTCCGTATGATTTTTTAATTGGTGCAGGAATAGATTACAAAAATAATATTATAGCAGGAGTATATGTAGGTCACTATAACACAAGAAGAGTCCAATTAGATAGAGTAGGAATCTTTAAATCTTCAGAGTATAATAAAGGGTTTAGATTTAGAACTTATTTAGGTTATGAATGGGAAAAGAATTTAAGTGAGAGTAGTAAAATAAGTTTTATGGGTAAGTTAGGTGCTAATATAGAAAAGAAACTTTATAATAATCTGTCTGTCATTGTAATTGAAGATAATAAAAAAGACACAAATAATAGCCACGATGATTCTTTTGCAACATTAAATCCGCAATTAAAGTTAGAATATAAATTTAATGATAGTTTGAACATTGAAATGGAATATGTTTCTAGCATAGATTTTGATATGAAAGGATATCAAAAAAGTTCAAATACAATAAGAGCAGGAGTGAAATATACATGGGAAAAATAAGTTTGAGAAACAAGGCGATTATAGGTATATTAACTTTGAGTTCTTTGTCAAGTTTAAGTAGAAATTTTGTAAAAAATTTATATCTTAAAAATAACAGTGAATTAACGTTAAAACATAAGGTAAAAGAACTTCCAACTATTAAGGCTAGTTCTGGAATAGGTTCCCCAAATGAAAAGGAGGTTACATATAAAGCTAGTGATAACCTAAGCATAGGAGCATTAGTAGGTAAAAATAAAGATCTTTTCATATATTTGGGTGGAGAGATAAATAAAGAAAATCAAAAATTAAATTCAATATCAAATTATCCTAATGGTAAGGTAAATGTGGGATTAGGATTTAAAAGAAAAATAAACGAACATATAGAAGTAACATTTAATGGTGGATATCAATATATGGGTGGTATGGAAGAAAATGTAAAAGAGGGATTAAAATTAAGAGGATTATGGGATAAAAAATATGATAATGATGAGAAAGCAAGAAAAGAATTTTATCATTCTCAGGGATTAAGACTTAAAGATGATGAAGTATTTGCAGCAGTTATTTTAGATCTAAATTATGAATTTACTAAATCAAAGTTAGGAATTATATATTCAACTGAAGACTTATACGCTGGAAAAGCTAGAATTGAAAGTTTTGTGGAATTAAATCAAAAAATAGGTAAACTTAATGTAGGAGTAAATTTAAATCATAAATTAAAGTCTGATTTTGAATTGGTAGATAGATTAGGTAGATTGAAAGCTGATTTAATATTATCAAGTAAATTAGGGAATTTAGAACTAAAAGGTAAAGTGTATACTAATATAGGATCTTTAATAAGAAGTTACAAAAATAGAATGGTTGGAGGAGAAGCTTCACTATATTATACGGGAAATAGTTTTAGTTTTAAAAGTAAATTGAATCATGAAACTGTATATGATTATAGTAAAAATAAGAAAGAAAGAAATACGAGTGGAGAATATGTTAATAATATTCCAATTCACGGTAAAGAGCCAACTGAAAAATTATTATACAAACAAGAACTTTTGGTTGATTTAGGTTATAAAAATAATACGTTAAAATTTAATTCAGAAAATAAATTGAAGGGTAATGTGTTTACAAATACAAATGGTACTATTAAAATAGATCAAGATAAATATAAAAATGGCAAAGATTCTAATAAAGATCACACAGTATTTTCAATATATACAAAAAATGAAGTTGAAAATAAGTTAGGACCTCTTAATTTAAGAATAGAATCTAAGTATAGATATAATATGGAACTTAATGATAGTACTCTAAAACATAATCATTTAGCTTTAGGAGGGTTTGGGTTAACTTATGAGAGTAGCACAAATAAAGTTGATTCAAAAAATAATGTTGATTTAAGGTATTTAAACTCTTATGAAGGTAGTGAATATCACTCTACAATAATAGCTTGGTCTGACAATAAAATAGATTATAGAGTTAATGATAGAATAAAATTAACTGGAGAATTAAATTTAACTAGCTCAAATAAATTTGATTTATCATTAAAAAAAAGATTAGAGATACTTGGATTAATGGATACAAAAGGTATAGTTGAATCTAGAATAGGTAATAAAGTAGAACTTAAAAATGAGATAGGATTAAATGCTCTAGTGTTATTTGATTATGAAAAGGATAATCATGATAATAATTCTATGATGGTATCTACTGAATCACAACCTACAATGAATTTAAGACTTACAAAAGATAAAGTATTAGAAAATTTATTATTAGATACTACTCATCATTATAAGATATACACTAAAAATAGAATAAGCTATAAGGTAAAAGAAGGAATAAAAGTTATAAGTAATTTAGGAATTACATTTACAAGTGCTTATTCTTCTGATAAGTTATATTCAGTATTAAAGGATATAAAGAGAAAACAAATAGATGAAGATGGAATAGTAGGTATAAGTGAAGAAGATAAGAAAAAGGTAGAACAAGAAAAGAGAGACTTTGAAGCTAATGATGCTTTAGAGAGAATATCAATAAATCCAGGTTTAGAAGCTGAATTTAAGTTTTTAAATGATGGATTAGTGATAAAACCTAAGGCAGAAGTTTCTATAAACTTTGATAATGAAAAGCCTACTTATAAATATAAATCTATAAGTGCTAAAGCAACTTTAAATGTTGATTATAGATGGTAATTATGAAGATGTTGAATAATTTAATTATTTGACATCTTTTTTATTTTTTATAAACAGCATATATTTTGTTGACAAACACAACCAAATACTATATAATTACTGCGTACAGTAAATATTACTGTGGTTGGATATATGTTTAAATTATTGTAATTTCTACTTTAAATGATAACATTTAGGGTAGTTTTCTTGTGTTTTTTATTGTTAGAACGTCGATAGAACCACGAGGGAATATAGACTTAAAAAATGAGTAGGAATATTATCACGATGATTTAACTATATATGAATATTAAAATAAGTTTGGGAGGAGGAAATATGCCTACAATTAATCAATTAGTAAGATTTGGTAGAAGCACATCTGAAAAGAAAAAGAAATCACCTGCGTTAAAAGGGAATCCACAAAAAAGAGGTGTTTGTGTAAGAGTATATACAACTACACCTAAAAAACCTAACTCAGCGTTAAGAAAAGTTGCGAGGGTTAAATTAGTTAATGGTATCGAAGTTACTGCATACATTCCAGGAATTGGACATAACTTACAAGAACACTCTATAGTGTTAATTAGAGGGGGAAGAACTAAGGATTTACCAGGGGTAAGATATAAGATAATAAGAGGAGCACTTGATACTGCAGGAGTTGTTAATAGAAAACAAGCTAGATCAAGATATGGTACTAAGAGACCTAAATAAATATAAATCGTGAAGATGAAGGAGGCAAATCGTGTCAAGAAGAAAACAAGCTAAGAAAAGAGATGTTTTACCTGATTCAAAATTTAATGATATCATAGTAACTAAATTCATTAATGGATTAATGATAGATGGTAAGAAATCAGTTGCAGAAAACATTTTTTATTCAGCATTAGAAGAAATTGAAAAAGAAACGAATGAATCAGGATATGAAATATTCAAAAGAGCTATGGAAAATGTGAAACCACAAGTAGAAGTTAGATCAAGAAGAATCGGAGGAGCTACTTATCAAGTTCCAGTAGAGGTTAGAAAAGAAAGACAACAAACTTTAGCTATTAGATGGTTAGTAAAATACACTAGAGATAGAAAAGAATATGGAATGATACTTAAACTTAAAAAAGAATTAATTGCTGCTGCAAATAATGAAGGTGGATCAATTAAGAAAAAAGATGACACTTACAAAATGGCAGAAGCTAATAGAGCATTTGCTCATTACAAATGGTAATAATAGGAGGAAATAATGGCTAGAAAGGTTGCTTTAAAAGATACTAGAAATATAGGTATCATGGCACATATAGATGCTGGTAAAACAACTACAACAGAAAGAATCTTATTCTATACAGGAGTTAACCATAAATTAGGAGAAGTTCATGATGGAGCTGCTACTATGGACTGGATGGAACAAGAACAAGAAAGAGGAATTACAATTACATCAGCAGCAACTACATGTTTCTGGAAAGGGCATAGAATTAACATTATAGATACTCCGGGCCATGTTGACTTTACTGTTGAGGTTGAAAGATCTTTAAGAGTATTAGATGGAGCAGTCGCAGTATTTTCAGCAGTTGATGGTGTTCAACCTCAATCAGAAACAGTTTGGAGACAGGCTGATAAATATAACGTACCAAGACTTGCATTCTTCAATAAAATGGATAGAATTGGTGCAAACTTTGATATGTGTGTAAACGACATCAAACAAAAATTAGGTGGAAATGGTGTACCTATACAATTACCTATAGGAGCAGAAGATGCTTTCGAAGGAGTAGTTGATTTAATAGAAATGAAAGAATACATCTTTACTGATAAACAAGGTGAAGATTATAAAGTTGTTGATGTTAGAGATTCATTACAAGATGATGCAGAACTTGCAAGAAATCATTTAATTGAATCAATAGTTGAAACAGATGATGAATTAATGGAAAAATACTTTGCTGGAGAAGATATTTCAGTTGAAGAAATAAAAAGAGCATTAAGAATAGCTACAATAGCAGGAACAGTTGTTCCAGTATGTTGTGGAACTGCATTTAAAAATAAAGGTATCCAACCCCTATTAGATGCTGTAGTAGCATATATGCCTTCACCAGTTGATATTGAAGCAGTTAAAGGGATAGATCCTAAAACAGAAGCAGAAATTTCAAGAAAACCTGCTGATGAAGAAAAATTCTCAGCATTAGCATTTAAAATAGTTTCAGATCCATTCGTAGGAAGATTATCTTTCTTCAGAGTTTATTCAGGAGTATTAGAAAAAGGTTCTTATGTATTAAATTCAACTAAAGGTAAAAAAGAAAGAATGGGAAGATTACTTCAAATGCACGCTAACAAAAGAGAAGAAATTGATGTAGTTTATGCAGGAGATATAGCTGCTGCAGTTGGATTAAAAGATACAACTACAGGAGATACATTATGTGCTGAAGATTCTCCAATCATATTAGAAAGAATGGAGTTCCCAGAACCAGTTATCTCAGTTGCAGTAGAGCCAAAAACTAAAGCTGACCAAGAAAAAATGGGAACAGCATTATCTAAACTTGCTGAAGAAGATCCAACTTTCCAAGTTAAATCTGACCAAGAAACAGGACAAACTATAATAGCAGGTATGGGAGAATTACACTTAGAAATAATTGTAGACCGTATGAAGAGAGAATTTAAAGTTGAAGCTAATGTAGGTAAACCACAAGTTGCTTACAGAGAAACTATAATTGGTTCTTCTGATGTTGAAGAAAAATATGCAAAACAATCTGGAGGACGTGGACAATACGGACATGTTAAGATTAAAGTTGAAGCAAATGATGGAAAAGGGTATGAATTTATCAATGAAATTACAGGAGGAGCAATTCCTAGAGAATATATTCCAGCTGTAGATAAAGGAATAAAAGAAGCCCTTGATTCAGGAGTTTTAGCTGGATATCCAGTACAAGATGTTAAAGTTACACTATATGATGGATCATACCATGAAGTGGATTCATCAGAAATGGCATTTAAAATTGCAGGATCTATGGCAATGAAAAAAGCTTTAAGAGCTGCAAATCCTATCTTACTTGAACCTATATTCAAGTTAGAAATTACAACACCTGAAGAATACATGGGAGATGTTATAGGAGATTTAAACTCAAGACGTGGAACTGTATCAGGAATGAATGATAGAAACAATGCAAAAATCATTTCAGGAGGAGTACCTCTATCAGAAATGTTTGGATATGCAACTGATTTAAGATCAAAAACTCAAGGAAGAGCAACATATTCAATGGAATTTGAAAAATATCAACAAGTTCCTAAAGCTTTAGCAGAAAAAGTTATTGCGGAAAGAACAGGAAAATAATTAACTAAAGGAGAAAATAAAATGGCAAAACAAAAAT
>NZ_LKKV01000088.1:0-1780 GCF_001902585.1 Streptobacillus notomytis
TCTAATGCCTTTATTCTCTCTTTTAATTCTTCTATTGTATCTGTTATGTCTTTATTGGCCTTCTCTAATCTCTTATTATCTTCTATTAACTTCTTATTTTGTTCTTCTAATTCCTTATTTATTGGTCTCTCTATTACTATCTCTTCTCTTCCCTTCTTCTCTCCTCCTCCAAATTGATAACTTATTCCTGCTCCTATACCTACTTTTCCTTTTGTATTTAATGATAAATTCGCCTTATATAATACATTCCCTACTTCATTTATTCCACTTAATCCTATTGCAAACGCTGATTGTCCTTCATAATATCCATAAGATGCTCCTATATTATGTCTTCTATCTCCTACATTACTTATCTGTGGTATACTTGCTGCTGCTATTGCATTTGCTACTCCACTTGTTGCTGTTGTTAATCTTTCATCTACATATCTCTTATTTACTGCATAATGACCTGGATCATTTTCTGTTAGATCTCTTAGTCCTTTTAATACTCCTAGTCCTTTTTCTCCTTCTGTCTTAAGTGATATTGTTGGTTCTTTTTCTCCTCCTTCTATCTTAACTGTTTCTTTTCCTTCTTTATCTGTTAAGATTATAGTTGGGTCTTTTTCATTATTAAGTGTTATTCCTTTTTTATCATCTTTATCTTTTAATGATAATTTATTTGATGTTAGTTTCCCTTCCCCTTTATCATCTTTTATTGTTGTTCCATCTAATGTATATTTAGAACTATTTGTTGCTTGTTCATTTGCTTTGGTTAATGGGTTATCATTATATTTACCTATCTCTATTCCATTTGGTCCTGTTTTAGACATAATGTATTTATTATCATCTGTTTTATTTATTGTTGTTAGTCCTTCTTTATCTAGTTTTGTTTTAGATTTAATATTATTATCATCTAACTCTTTTGTTTCAAATGATGTCATCTCTTTTAGTTTGTCTGATAGTTTAACTGTTAGTGTTGAACTATTCTTTTCTGAACTAACTTGTATGTTTCCACTTGCACTAGTGAAGTCATCTTTATTATCTGTTCCTTCTCCTTTAATGATTACTTTTTCTCCTAGGTTTCTATGTACTTCTTCTCCTGCTCCTGTATTACCAGAGAAATTAATTCCTGCCTTTGCTAGTGCCTTTAGGTCTGTCCCTGTTGCTACGTTGTTTTTATTGTTCTTAAATATATCATCTTTATCTTCTAGGAATTCTTTGATTTTTTCTGGTGTTGCATCTTCTCCTAGAATGCTCTTTACATTTCCTATAGATATAGGTTCATTGCCATTTCCTTTTGGCATTAAGTTTACTATTACGTCTTTACTATCTACCGGAGTTAATTGGTTATTTCCATTTCCATTAGCATTATTTTTAGGTTTGTATTTATTTTCATTTGTATCATAATAGAAGTTTTTAAGTTCAGATTCTTTGTATAACTTATTGTCTTGTCCTCTTACAACCTTTTCATTATTATTTGTTGAATATTCAAATGGTCCATTAGCTATTTCTTTTATCTTATTGTCTACATAGTTCTTATTAACTGCTATGCTTCCATCTGTTTCATCTGGTGATATGTCTTTAAGTCCTGTTATAGAAGATTTTCCTCCATCTATTTTAATAGTTTCTTTTCCATCTTTATCAGATAATTTAATTATTCCACCATCTGTGCCATTTCCAGCTTTTATTGTTACTGATTCTTTTCCATCCTTACCTTTTACAGTTACTCCTGATTTTTCAATTGTTGTACTTGTTTTATCTGCTGAATTTTCATCTTTAGGTCCAAATGTAAGTTTATCTG
>NZ_LKKV01000089.1:0-272 GCF_001902585.1 Streptobacillus notomytis
ATAGCTGTCCTAAAGTTAAAATAGAAGAGCATTATAAAAATAAAGGTATTAAACTTGAAATTTTTGAACTTATAAATGGTATATGGGAAATAACAATTTAGAAATAAAAAGATAGTCTATATTATTATATAAAATAATAACGACTATCTTTTCTACCATATCGTATCAAGAATGAATTTTTCAATATAATTTATTATTTCTTTATGTTTTTCATTATTTTCAAATCTACGTGCAATTAAATATAGTTCCATATTCAACTATTATAGTAAAAT
>NZ_LKKV01000090.1:0-47398 GCF_001902585.1 Streptobacillus notomytis
TTGGTAAGGCTGGAATTGGGATTAATTATACATGGTAATTCTAAGTTTAAAGACTACAACGTTGTTGTAGTCTTTTTTTTAATATATACAATAAGTCTTGTGAAAAAATTATCATAATTTTCTTATTTTTTTAAAAAGGAGGGGGTATATGTATAAAAACTTGAATTTAATTGATGAAGTATGATATAATTACATATAATATAATTTAATAGGAGGAACAAAAATGGCATTAAAAAAAATGGGAAGACCAATGAAAATAATTACGGTCTTTATAGCAATTGCAATGCTAATTCCAGTATTTATGTCTGCTTATACGTATATTTCTAATAGAGAGAAAAAAACTGTTATGTTAAAAATAGATGGAGAAAAGATATATAAGGAAGATTTTGAAAAGAGATACAATGATTTTTCAAGACAAGTAGAAAGTTTAAGTGAACAAATAATTAAAGCTAAAAAATTATATAAAGAAAAATTTCAATCATTACCTGATGAATTAGTAAAAGGATATGTTTTAGCTGGTCAAGTATATGAAGCTATAAATAAAGTTTTAACAAATGAATTAGGAGCAAGAGTATCAAGAAGTGAGATTGAACAAAAATTTAAAGAGTTAGAAGATCAACTTGGAGGAAGTAAAGGGTTAATTACTGCATTAAATGCACAGGGGCAAACTGTTGAGGGATTAAGATCAACAATTAAAACATTTTTATTAAATGATAAAAAATTAGATATTATTAAACAAAAGATTTCTGTTACTGATAAAGAAATTGAAGATAGATTTAATCAAAGAAAATTTACTGAATATGAAGATAAATCATTTGCAGAAGTTAAAGATGAAGTTAAGGATGAAATTTTAAGTGAAAAAGCTAAAATATATGAAAAATCATTAATAGAAAACAAGTTTAATAATGCTAAATTTTCTATAAGTGATAAGAGCATAGAACCAGCTTTAAATAAGTTAAAAGAGGTATTCTTTGAAAAAGAAGAATACAGATTTACATATATGGATGTATTATCTCAAGTTATAAATCTATTCTTTAAACAAGGTAATGGATATACTGAAGATTTTCAAAATATGATAAAGGGATTAATTGAATCAGATTTAGAAAAAAAGGTTAGAATTAAAGATAAGGCTATTGAGTCAGGATTAACATTAAATCAAGACTTATTACCTAAATATCAATTAGAATATATTGCAGAAGAATATGTAGCTAAATTAATAAGTTCATATGTTGCAAATGAAGAAGAAATGAGATCAATATTTAATAAATATAGAGGAGCTTTTGATATTCCACATACAGTAAGTGGAGAAATAATTGGTAAAGTATATATACCTAGTGATGATGATGCAAAAGAAACAGAAGCTAAAGTTATAGAATTAATGAAAGAGATAACTAAAGAGAATTTTGCAGAAAAAGCTAAAGAATTATCTAAGGATCCTGGAAGTGCAAATAATGGTGGAGATTTAGGTAAAGCAAATATTAATAATTTTGTACCTGAATTTAGAGCAGCAGTTGCAAAAGCAGAGGTCGGAAGTATAGTTGGACCAGTTAAAACACAATTTGGATATCATATTATCTTAGTTGAAGAAAAAGATAAGAATAATAAAGATATTGCAACTTTAAAACATATTTTAATAAGAGTTGAAGCTGGAGAAAAAACTAAAGAAGATACTAAAAATAAGGTATTAGAAATTAAAAATTTAATAACAAATAGTAAATTAACATGGGAAAATATTACTAGCGATACAACAGGTAAGTACAATGAATATGGGATTAAAGATCATTTCTCTAAAGTTAAAGAAAATGATAAATTACCTGTAGTTGGTTATGATAAAGCTGTAAATTCTAAGTTATTCTCTGCTAAAATAGGAGATTTTATAGAAATTTCATTAGATGATTCATTTGTAATTATTCAAAAGACAGAAGATACACCGTACAAAAAAGTTAGCTACAATGAAGTTAAAGATAAATTAAACTTTATAGCAGCAACTGAGTATGTTACAAGACATTTATTAGAAATATAATATAAATAAGGACAATCTTCTTTAGATTGTCCTTATTAAAAAATGGAGTGTAAAATGGAAAAAAAAATATCACCATATATTTTGATATTAATTTCATTTATATCAATAATAGTTGTTGGAGCAAGTATATTAACATTAAGCATTAGCTTAAAAAGTGGAGTTAAAATTTCATTTTTTGAAGCACTATTTACTGCAACTTCAGCTGTGACAGTAACAGGATTAACCCTATTAGATGTAAGTGAGACATTTAATGGCTTTGGTAATGTTATAATACTGATATTAATACAATTAGGTGGATTAGGTATATTAACTTTTTCTTCTTTGATAGTATTATTAGTGTCAAAGAAAATAGGGTACTATACTAAAAAGATTGTAAAAGAAGATTTGAACTTTGAAGATAATTTTGATATTTATTTATATATTAAAAAAGTAGCTATGGTTGTATTTGGTATAGAAATATTAGGTGCAATTTTTCTTCTTTCAGATTTTTTAAAAAAATATAGTGTAGGTAAAGCAATTTTTTATTCAATTTTTCATTCTATTTCTGCATTTTGTAATGCAGGTTTTTCGCTGTATTCAAACAATTTGGAAGGTTTTGTTGATAATGTTTATGTAAATATTATTATTGCTTTTTTAATTTTTACAGGTGGAGTTGGGTTCGCAGCTATTATAGATATATATGAGTATATTCAAGGAAGAGGAAGAAGATTAACAATCAATACTAAATTTTCTTTATATATTACAGTTTCTTTACTATTCATAGGAATGTTCTTGTTTTTAATATTTGAGTATACGAATAATAATAGTATAGGTGATTTACTTTTTTTAAAGAAGATACTGGCTAGTTTCTTCCAATCTGTAAGTTTAAGAACTGCAGGTTTTAATACAGTAAATTTAAATGAACTTAGATTACCGACAGTACTGGTTTCATGTATATTAATGTTTATTGGAGCATCTTCTGGTTCAACAGGTGGTGGAATAAAGACAAATACAGTAGGTATAATATTTTTAGGTATAAAAGCTTCTATGAAAAATAGGGAAGAAATAGTATTTTCAAAAAGAAAAATTTCATTTAAGACTTTTAATAAGGCAGTAGCCTTGTTATTCGTAGCGTTATCATACTTGTTTATAATTTTCTTATTAATGAGCATTTTTGAAAATGATAAAAATATGGTAAAGGTCTTATTTGAATTAATTTCTGCTATGGGAACAGTGGGCTTAAGTATGGGAATTACTGCATCACTTACAATATATTCTAAAATATTGTTAATAATTACAATGTTTTTAGGAAGAGTTGGATTATTAACAGTAATATTAGCATTATCTAGAAGTACAGAAAAAGGTAAATATGTTTATCCAGAGGGAAATATATTAATTGGTTAGGAGAATTATGAAGAATTTTTTAGTAATTGGATTAGGAGAATTTGGTAAATCTGTAGCAAAAACATTGTATAGAAATGGAAATACAGTACTAGCTCTTGATTCATCAGAAGAATTAGTTAGACAGGCATTAGATGAAGAAATAGTAGATGAAGCAATAATATTAGATGTAACTGAAGAAACAACTTTAAAAAATGTAATAAAAGATGATTTTGAAATTGCATTTGTTTGTATAGGAAGTAATATACAATCAAGTATACTGGTTACTTTACATTTAAAAGAACTTGGTATAAAGAAAATAATATGCAAGGCTGTTTCACATACTCAAGGTAAGGTACTTAAAAAAATAGGTGCAGATATGGTTGTTTATCCAGAAGAATCTATGGGAGAAAAAATTGCACTTGCATCTCTTAGACCTACAGTGGTAGAGCATTTTAGATTTTCTGAGGAATATTCAGTATTTGAATTAATTATGCCAGAAGAATTTGTAGGTAAAACTTTAAAAGAACTTGATTTAAGAACTAAATATGAAGCTAATGTTATTGCTGTTAAATATGCAAATGGAGCAATGAATGTTACACCAGATCCTAACGATATATTAAAAAAAGATGAAACATTAATATTATTACTTAAAACAGAGATGATAGACAAAATAATAAAATAGGGGTGAATATGGAGAATAAATATGACTTATTAGTTATAGGTGCAGGTCATGCTGGTATAGAAGCTGCACTAGCAAGTTCTAGACTTGGATTAAAAACAGCTATGTTTACAATTACTTTAGATAATATAGGGGTTATGTCTTGTAATCCATCTATAGGGGGACCAGCTAAATCACATTTAGTTAAAGAATTAGATGCATTAGGTGGGCAAATGTCAAAGACTATAGATGAATCTTTTGTTCAAATTAGAGTATTAAATACTAAAAAAGGTCCAGCTGTTAGATCATTAAGATCACAGGCTGATAGAAAAATTTATGCTAGAAATATGAAAAAAATAGTTGAAAATCAAGAAAATCTTGATGTAGTTCAAGATATAGTTACAGAATTAATATATGAAAAATATGATAAAAAAGATTTTGTAATTAAAGGATTAAAAACTAAAAATGGTTTAGAATTTTCAGCTAAAAGTATAATAATATGTTCTGGAACTTTTTTAAATGGATTACTTTATGTTGGAGATAAAATAATTGAAGGTGGAAGAATGGGAGAATTATCAGCTAAAGATTTAACTAGTTCTTTAATTGATATGGGATTAAATGTTAGAAGATTTAAAACAGGAACTTCACCTAGAATAGATGCTAGAACAATTAATTTTGATATATTAGAAGAACAACCTGGTGAAACTTCTAAGATTATTAAGTTTTCAAGTTCTACACCTAATGAAGTAATTGAAAATACTAAACAACTTTCATGCTATATTACAAGAACAAATTTAGATTTACATAAAATAATTAGAGATAATTTAAATAGATCACCTTTATTTAATGGTACAATAAAAGATTCTGTAGGACCAAGATATTGTCCTTCTATTGAGGATAAAGTAATCAAATTTAATGATAAAGATTCACATCATCTATTCTTAGAACCAGAAGGATTTGATACAAATGAAGTATATATATCAGGACTTTCTACATCATATCCAGCTGATTTACAACAAAAAATGGTAAGACAAATTGAAGGATTAGAAAATGCAAGAATAATGAGATATGGATATGCAGTAGAATATGATTTTGTAAATCCTAATGAACTTGAATACACACTTGAAACTAAAAAAGTTAAAGGATTATACTTAGCAGGACAAATAAATGGTACTAGTGGATATGAAGAAGCAGCTGTTCAGGGATTAATTGCTGGTATAAATGCAAGTTTAGCAATTAAAGGAGAAAAACCTTTATTACTTGAGAGAAATAGTTCATATATTGCAACATTAATAGATGATTTAATTACTAAAGAAATTGAAGAACCATATAGAATGTTTACAGCAAGATCTGAGTATAGATTAATACTTAGAGAAGATAATGCTGATTTAAGATTATCACATATAGGACATAAAATAGGTTTAGTTGATGATATGACATATTCTAAAGTGTTAGAAAAACTTAAAAATGTAGAGAAAACTATAAAAATACTTGAAGATACTAAACTTGGATTAAGTAATAAGAAATTAGTAGAAGTTTTAGAAAAAAATAATGAGAGTTTAAAGAGCGGAACAACATTAAAAGAATTATTACGTAGACCTAGTTTTACATATGATGATATTAAATATATAGCAGAAGATATAGAAATGGAAAATATACATTTTGATGATGAAACAGAATATCAAATTGAAGTACAGATTAAATATGAAGGATATGTTAATAAAGCAAATTCAATGATAGAAAAGCAAAGAAAATTAGAAGAAAAAATAATACCAGCTGAATTAAATTTTTTAGAAATCAAAGGAATAACTGGAGAAGCTAAACAGAAATTAAATGAAAGAAAGCCTCATACTGTTGGTCAAGCATCACGTATTGCAGGAGTAACACCTGCTGATATTTCTGTATTATTAATGTACCTAGATGGAAAAATTAAACTATAGAAGGGAGAATAAATGGAGAAAAATGAAAAGACCTTTTCAAAAAAGAAAAAGGAAATAGGAGAAAAAATAAAGGCTGTTAAGCAATTATTTGAAGAAGAAATAAAAGAAATTAAAGAAAAACCATTGGTAAAAAAAGTTAAAAAAAATGGAAAAAAAGCTTTAGAAAAAGTAAATGTAGAAGAAAGTAAAGATATTACTACTGATAAGACATATATAATTCCACTGGGGGGTATAGAAGAAATTGGTAAAAATATTACAGTTATTCAGTATAGAGATGAGATGATAGTTATTGATGCTGGATTAACTTTTCCAGAAGATGAACATCTGGGAGTAGATTTAATTATACCAAGCTTTGAGTATTTATCATCAAATTTATCTAAAGTTAAGGGATTACTTATTACTCATGGACATGAAGATCATATAGGAGCAGTACCTTATTTTTATCAAAAATTAGGATCAGATATACCTATGTATGGGGGGAAATTAAGTTTAGAGTTAGCTTTAGCTAAATTTGAGAAAGTTACTGTAAAAAAACCTAAATGTGTTTATATATCTAATAGAAACGAAATTAAAATTGGAAAATATTTTACTGTTGAGTTTGTAACTGTAACACATTCAATCCCAGATTGTTATGCAATTAGAGTTAAAACACCTACAAGTACAATATTACATACAGGAGATTTTAAAGTTGATTTAACACCTATTAATGATGAAAAATTTGATTTTGGAAGACTTGCAAGTATAGGAGAAGAAGGGGTAGATTTACTATTATCTGATAGTACTAATGCTCAAGTTCCAGGTTCTACTCCATCTGAATCAACAGTAGGAAGAAGTATAGATGCAGAAGTTGCTAAGGCTAAAGGAAGGGTAATACTTGCATCATTTGCTTCACATGTACATAGAATACAGCAAATTATACTTATAGCACAAAAATATGGTAGAAAAGTTGCTATAGATGGTAGAAGTATGATAAAAATATTTGAAATTTGTTCAAAACTAGGTTATTTAAAAATACCTAGAAATATGATAATCACTTTAGAACAAGCTGAAAAAATGCCGGAAAATAAGGTGATGATAATTTGTACAGGAACTCAAGGTGAACCATTATCAGTTCTTTCAAGGATAGCAAATGGTACTCATAAATCAATATTTCTTAGAGCAAATGATAGGGTAATTATTTCAGGATCACCTATACCAGGTAATGAAAAAGCTGCGTATAAGAATATAAATCAACTTCTTAAAAAAGAGGCTTCTGTAATATTTGAAAAAGTTATGGGTATACATGTTTCAGGTCATGGATGTCAAGAAGAACAAAAACTTATGATAAATTTAATTAAACCTAAATATTTTATGCCTGTTCATGGTGAATATGTAATGCTTAAAAAACATAAAGAACTTGCTATGGAAGTTGGAATGCCAGAAGAAAATATTATACTTGCAGAAAATGGATTTAAACTTGAGCTAACACCTAATAGTTTTAAAACAGTTGGTAAAGTTCCAAGTGGAGCTGTGTATATTTACGGAGATAGTGTTGGTAATGTAAGAGAACATATATTAAAAGAAAGACAAATTTTAGCAGATAATGGAGTTCTTGCTATATCTGTAGTTCAAAATTCTGACTTAAAATTCATAGGAGATCCTATAATATTTAGTAAAGGATTTTTATACAAAAAAGATGATATTACATCACAAATTACTGAAAATATGAAAGAAATTATTAAGGTGAAATTGGAATTTTTAGAGCAAAAACAAGAACAAGATATTGAGAAGATAAAGATGGGAATAACAAATACTTTAAACAATTTCTTTAATGATAATATAGGTAAAGTACCAACAGTTATAGTTACAGTAGTTAGAGTTTAAGAGGTAATCAATATGGAACTTATATTAAAGGATAGCGTTAATTTTAATTTTAATATATCAGATTTTACGTTAGATCCACTAAATTATACATTAATTACGACTGGAGATTCTTTAAATTTTCTAAGTAATATGAAAAAGATAAAAAGTATAAAAGGTAAAATGAAAGAATCTTTAAGTATTAGATTTATTAAATATGAAAATCAACTTTTTCAAAGTAATGATTTTTTTGTTATATGTACTAATAATAAGGTATATAAGGTGGATGGGAAAAGAAGAAAAATAGTAGAAGAAATAACTTTACCTTTAAATAATATTGAAAATGTAATAGTAAGTAAAACAGGTAAATTAGCATATATTTCAAATGGTATTTTGTATATAAATGATATAGATTTAGAAAATCTTAAAGCCTTTCCATTAACTGAATTAGGAGAAGGAAGATTTAAAATATATGTTAGTGATGAAAATATATTAATAAAACATAGAAAAATGCATGAAAGTAGTATAAATGTCTTATTATTTTCTTTACAACATTTGAAAGAAATTTTCAAAATTACTTCAACTACAAATCATATTTATTCTAAAATTGTTGATCTTAATTATTTAGCTTCAACTGATGAGGGGTATATTGAAATATGGGATATTTTAGAATCACAGATTAAATATTCATTTAAGGTGTCAAGTTATAAGATAACATATATAGAAAATGATGATAACTTCTATTATTTTGGTAATATTAATGGAGAATTAATAGTTACTGATTTTGAGTTAAATGAAATTAATAAAATTAAGGTCTTTCAAGATGAAATAAAGAAAATAAAAATTTTCAATTCAAAGATATATATATTATCATTTAACAATAGAATGAAAGTATTTGATATAGTAAATAATGAAAATGAATTTGATGATATAGTAAATAATTTTATACAAGAATATGGTATACATGAAAGTTATAAAGAATTTTTTAATTTTGATAAAGTAATTAAAATTAAAGGATTTATAGATAATTTAGAAGCAGATCATATAGAGTATACACCTAGTTCTGAAAAAATATTTAAGGCACTTAGTCAAAATCTTTATGATATTAAAGTATGTATTATGGGAAAAGATCCATATTTTCAAAAGGGTGTAGCAACTGGACTTGCATTTGAAGTAAATAGTAAGAGTTGGATGGATGAAAAAGTAAATACATCACTTAAAAATATTTTGAAGTTAATTTATAAAACATATACAGGAAATATAGCTGATATATCAGATATCAGAAATAAGATATTAAAAAAAGAATTTAACATTTTATCACCTAATATGATATTTAAAAATTGGCAAAAACAAGGTGTGTTATTATTAAATTCATCACTAACTACAATTGTTGATAAAGCTGGTGCTCATCATAAGTTTTGGGAAAATATTATTAATGAATTAATTGAATATATTAGTAATAAAAATCCTAATATTACTTATCTTTTATGGGGAAATGATGCTGCAATTATGGAAAAGCATATTCTAGATGGAGAAATAATTAAACATAATCATCCAGCTATTTGTGGAAATCTAAAAAATCAGAATGACTTTATGTTAGGTAAATCTTTTGAAAAAACTAAAAAATATATAAATTGGTTAGGAGTATAAAAATGAATAAAATTTTATTAGAAGGATTAACTTTTGATGATGTATTATTAATTCCTCAAAGTTCAAGTGTAATACCAAGTGAGGTAGATTTAAAAACTAAGCTAACGAAGAGATTAACATTAAATGTACCAATTATTAGTGCAGCAATGGATACAGTTACGGAAGCAGAACTTGCAATAGCTATAGCAAGAGAAGGTGGAATAGGATTTATTCATAAAAATATGACTATAGAAAGACAAGCTGATGAAGTAAATAAGGTTAAAATATTTGAAAGTGGTATGATAACTAATCCTATTACTTTAAATATTGGTTCTGATTTACAAGAAGCTAGTGATATAATGAAAAAATATAAGATATCTGGATTACCAGTTATAAATAGTGAAAATGAATTATTAGGTATAATAACAAATAGAGATTTAAAATATAGGGAAGATTTAAGTTCTAAAGTTATAGATATTATGACTAAAGAAAATTTAATAACAGCAAAAGTTGGAACAACTTTTGAAGAAGCTAAAAGAATCTTATTAGAACATAGAATAGAAAAATTACCTATAGTTGAAAATGGTAAATTAAAAGGATTAATTACTATTAAAGATATAGATAATGTTGCAAATTATCCTAATGCATGTAAGGATGAAAAAGGAAGATTAAGAGTTGGAGCAGCAGTGGGAATAGGAGCAGATACATTAAGAAGAGTTAAAGCCTTAGTAGATGCAGGAGTAGATATTATTACTGTTGACTCTGCTCATGGACACTCAAAGGGTGTAATTGAGAAGATAAAAGAAATTAGAAAAGAATTTCCAAACTTAAATTTAATAGGTGGAAATATAGTTACAAAACAAGCTGCGATTGATTTAGTAGAAGCTGGGGTAGATGCTGTAAAAGTTGGAGTAGGACCAGGATCTATTTGTACAACTCGTGTTGTATCAGGTGTTGGTATGCCACAATTATCTGCTGTAATGGAAGTGGCAGAATACTGTAATGAAAGAGGAATAGGAGTAATTGCAGATGGAGGAATAAAACTTTCAGGAGACATAGTTAAAGCTATAGCGGCAGGAGCAGATTGTGTAATGTTAGGTGGATTACTTGCTGGAACTTATGAATCACCAGGAGAAGAGATACTATATAATGGTAGAGCATATAAAAGTTATGTAGGCATGGGTTCATTAATAGCTATGAAAAGAGGAAGTAAGGACAGATATTTCCAACTTGAATCTGCTACAGATAAATTAGTTCCAGAAGGTATAGAATCTATGGTTCCTTTAAAAGGGAAATTAAAAGATGTTTTATTCCAATTATGTGGAGGATTACGTTCAGGTATGGGATATTGTGGAACTCCTACTATAGAGGATTTAAAAATTAATGGAAGATTTGTTAAAATTACTAATGCAGGATTAAAAGAATCACATCCACACGATGTTATAGTAACAAAGGAAGCCCCAAATTATAGCGGAATTAAATAGGAGAAATATGTTACTTTTTGATCTAAATAATAAAGAAGAAAAAAAGAAAGAGTATGAAAAATTAATAAAAGATATAGAGATATTCAACCACCATTACTATAATTTAGATGAAAGTTTGATTACAGATCAAGAATATGATGAATTGTTAAAAAGATTAGAAATATTAGAAAAAGAATTTCCTGAATTAAAACTAAAAAATTCTCCAACAGAGATTATAGGTGGAAAATCTAGTGATAAATTCAAAAAAGTAAAACATAAAAAATCTATGTTAAGTCTTGCTAATACATACTCTATGGAAGATTTAAAAGCTTTTGATCAAAGAGTAAAGAAAGAAGTTGGTAGTAACGTTGAATATGTATTAGAATTAAAATTAGATGGTTTAAGTATTAGTTTAATTTATGAAAAAGGTAGATTAATACAAGCAATTACTCGTGGAGATGGTAGTGTAGGTGAAGATGTTACTGAAAATGTAATACAAATATCAAGTATACCTAAGATATTAAAAGATGAAATTGATCTAGAAATAAGAGGAGAGATAGTTTTACCTCTTAAAGAGTTTGAGAGAATTAACAGAGAAAGAGAAGAAAATGGAGAAACGGTTTTTGCTAATCCTAGAAATGCTGCTTCTGGAACAATTAGACAACTTGATAATACTATAGTAAAAGATAGAAATCTTGATTGTTATCTATACTATTTAGTTGATTCTGAAAAATATGGTTTAAAAACTCAATTAGAATCCATAGAATATATTAAAAAACTTGGATTTAAAACCACAGGTGTATTTATTAAATCTGATAAAATTGAAGATTTAGAAAAAGAAATAGAATATTGGGATAATAATAGAAAAAAACTAGAATATGAAACAGATGGATTAGTGATTAAAGTAAATGAATATAATTTACATAGTTTATTAGGATATACTGCTAAATCTCCAAGATGGGCTATAGCATATAAGTTTAAAGCAGAACAAAAAGAGACTAAGATGCTAGATATAAGTTTTCAGGTAGGTAGAACAGGTGTTATTACACCTGTTGCTGAGTTAGAACCTGTACATATATCTGGATCTATTTTAAAACGAGCTTCTTTACATAATATTGATGAGATTAAAAGATTAGGATTAAAAATTGGTGATATTGTAATAGTTGAAAAAGCTGCAGAAATCATTCCACAGGTAGTAAAAGTACTAGTAGAAAAAAGAACGGGCGTTGAAAAAGATATTGAAATTATAGAAAAATGTCCAAGTTGTGGAAATGATGTAATTAAAGAAGAAGGACAGGTAGCTCTTAAATGTAAAAATCCGAATTGTATAGAAAAATTAAAAAGAAAAATTGAATATTTTGTAAGTAGAGATGCTTTAAATATTCAAGGTTTAGGAAATAAGATAGTTGATAGATTTGTAGATTTAGGATATATTAAATCTATAACAGATGTATTTAAACTTGAAAATTATAAAGAAGAATTAATAAAGTTAAAGAAAATGGGCGCTAAAAGCGTTGAGAAGTTATTAAATAATATAGAAGAAGCTAAAAATATAAGTTTTGAAAAATTATTTTATTCTTTAGGTATAGAATATGTTGGTAAAACTACATCAAAATTAGTGGTATCGCATTTTGGGAATATAGAAAATATTATTAATTCTGATTTAGAAGAATTTACATTAATAGAAGGTGTAGGAGATAAAGTAAGTTTATCTATTTATAATTATTTTAGAGATGATGAAAATATTTCTTTAATAAATGAAATTAAAAATATTGGTTTTAATTTAAGTTTTGAAAAAGAACAAATATTAAGTAATGAGTTTATAACTAATAAAAAGTTTTTAGCTACAGGTAAATTTGAAAACTATAGTCGTGAAGAAATTAAAGAAATTATTGAAAAAAATGGTGGAATATATTTATCAGGAGTAAGTAAAAACTTAGATTATTTAATAATTGGTGAAAAATCAGGCTCTAAATTAAAAAAAGCAGAACAATTGGGGATAAAGATTATAACAGAGGAAGAATTTTTAAAATTAAGTAATTTGAAAGGAAGATAGAAAAATGTTAGTACCAACAGGATATAGGTCAAGCCTAGATATTATGCAAACAGAAATTGCAATTAAGGAAATAAAAGATTTTTTTGAAAGAGGATTAGCTGATGCGTTAAATTTAACAAGAATTTCAGCACCTTTATTTGTAATAAAATCTACAGGATTAAATGATAATTTAAATGGAGTTGAAAGACCTGTAGCATTTACGATGAAAGATGATAATGAAAATACACTAGAAATTATACATTCACTTGCAAAATGGAAGAGAATGGCTTTAAAAAGATATGGAATTAAGGAAAATCATGGAATATATACAGATATGAATGCTATAAGACGTGATGAAGATTTAGATAATACTCATTCTATATATGTAGATCAATGGGACTGGGAATTAGTTATTTCAAGAGAAACTAGAAATAGAGGATTAGAATTTTTAAAGGAAGTAGTAACTAAGATTTATAAAGTATTTTTAGCTACAGAATCATATGTTAATATGAAATACCATGAGTTAAAACAATTACTTCCTAATGATATTTATTTCTTAACTTCACAAGAACTTGAAGATATGTATCCAAATTTAAGTCCAAAAGAGAGAGAAAATGAAATTACTAAAAAACATAAAGCTGTATTTTTAATGCAAATAGGTAAGGCTTTAAATAGTGGAGAAAAACACGATGGTAGAGCTCCAGACTATGATGATTGGGAATTAAATGGAGATATATTAGTATGGAATGATATTTTAGAATCTGCATTTGAGTTATCATCTATGGGAATTAGGGTAGATAAGGAATCACTTAAAAAACAATTAGAAATATCAGGAAATAAAGATAGAGAGAATTTAGATTATCATAAAATGTTATTAAATGATGAATTACCTTTAACAATAGGTGGTGGATTAGGGCAATCAAGAATTTGTATGTTCTTATTACAAAAAGCACATATAGGAGAAGTTCAAGCATCTATATGGACTAAAGAAATAGAAGAAGAATGTTTAAAAAATGGAATAAATTTACTATAATATCATAAAATAAGGTGGTAGAAATGAAAGATATAGAAAAATGTTTGAAAGAAAGAGGGATTAAACCTTCTATACATAGAATTAAAATACTGGATTATCTTCATTCAAATCATGTTCATCCAACAGCAGATAGAATATATAAAGATTTATTGCCAGAATTACCTACATTATCAAAAACAACAGTATATAATACTTTAAATCTTTTGGTGGAAAATAAGATTGCAAATGCTATTGTAATAGAAGGAAATGAAACTAGATATGATGTAGAAGATTACCCACATGGACATTTTAAATGTTTGAAATGTAATAAAATGGTTGATTTTAAAATAGATTATTACAAAATGGATTTAGAAAAATTAGGAAATATTTACATGGATGAAGTAATGTTTTATATCAAAGGTTTATGTGAAAAATGCAAAAATTGACAAAATATATACTTGCATATATAATTTATATAGTTAATATATAGAAAAAAATTTAAAAATGTAGTAAAATCTAAAATAAGTTAAATATATAAATGAAAGGAGTAGATAAATATGGGAGATAATCAACAATCTGAGATACTTTTGGAAATAAAAGATTTAATCACAAGTTTTCGTATAAAAGATATATATCATAATGCCGTTGATGGTGTTAGTTTTCATTTGAAAAAAAATGAAGTATTAGCCATAGTTGGTGAGTCAGGATGTGGTAAATCCACGCTTGCGACTTCAATAATGGGATTACATAACCCTATATATACAAAAGTTTCTGGAGAAATTAAATTTGAAGGGAACAATTTAGTTGATTTTACAGAAAAAGATTTTAATAATATAAGAGGAGCTAAAATTGGAATGATATTCCAAGATCCTTTATCTGCATTAAATCCATTAATGAAAATAGGAGATCAAATAGAAGAAGGATTAAAATATCATACAACTTTAACATCTGAAGAAAGAAAAAATAGAGTAAAAGAATTAATTGTAAAAGTTGGTATTAATAATCCAGAAAGAGTTATGAATCAATTTCCTCATGAATTATCAGGAGGTATGAGACAAAGAATAATAATAGCTATAGCACTTTCATGTAAACCTGACATTTTAATTGCTGATGAACCAACAACAGCACTTGATGTTACTATACAAGCTCAAATATTAGACTTACTTCGTGAATTACAATCTGAAATTGGAGCAGGAATAATATTAATAACACATGATTTAGGAGTTGTAGCAGAAATTGCTGATAGAGTAGCGGTAATGTATGCGGGTGAAATTGTAGAAATAGCTACAGTATATGACTTGTTTAAAAATCCAAAACATCCGTATACTAAATCATTATTAAGCTCAATACCACAAATGGATTCAAATTCAGAAGATGATTTACATGTAATACATGGAACTGTTCCATCTTTAAAAAATTTACCAAGAGAAGGTTGTAGATTTAGATATAGAATACCTTGGATTGCTGAAAATGAGCATGAAGAAATACCAACTTTACATGAAGTTGAAGAAGGACATTTCGTAAGATGTACTTGTTATAAAAACTTCTATTTTACAAAAGAAGGTGAGAATTAGTGAACAAATTAATTAAATTAGAAGGACTTAAAGTTCATTATCCAATCAGAGGAGGTTTTTTCAATACTATTAAAGATTATGTTAGAGCTGTTGATGGCGTTAGCATGGAAATAGAAAAAGGAAAAACTTATGGATTAGTAGGTGAATCAGGTTCTGGAAAGTCAACTATAGGGAAATCAATTATTGGGTTAGAAAAAATTACTGAAGGTAAATTGTTTTATGAAGGTGAAGAAATAAACTTAAATAGAGTTAAGAGAAAATCAATGTATAGAAAAAATGTACAAATGATATTCCAAGATTCTATGTCTTCATTAAATCCTAAGAAAAGAGTTATTGATTTATTATCAGAACCATTAAAGAACTTTGAAAATTTTACTCCAGATCAAGAAAGAAAAAGAGTAATTGAATTATTAGAAATAGTAGGAATGACAGAAGATAATATAGTTAAGTATCCACATGAATTTAGTGGAGGACAAAGGCAAAGATTAGGAGTTGCAAGAGCTATAGCAACTAATCCTAAATTGATAATTGCAGATGAACCAGTGTCAGCACTTGATTTATCTGTCCAAGCACAAGTATTAAATTATATGAAAAAAATACAAAAACACTTAGGTTTAAGCTATATTTTCATATCACATGATTTAGGTGTAGTAAAACATATGTGTGATCATATATCTATAATGTATAAAGGTAGATTCGTTGAAACAGGAAATAAGAATGTAATTTATTCTAATCCAAAACACATTTATACTAAGAGATTAATAGCTGCTATACCTGATGTTAATCCTCTTATTAGAGATGAAAAAAGAGACTTTAGAATAAAAGTTGATAAGGAATACAAAGAATTAGAAAAAATATATTATGATGAAAAAGGAAGAGTATTTGATTTAAAATTATTAGATTCTTCTTCTGATCATTATGTAGCTTTAAATAAAGGAGGTAAATAAGCATGTGGAAAACAGTATTAAGAAGAGTTTTAGCAATGATTCCTCAATTATTTATCTTAAGTATAATAGTATTTGTTGTTGCTAAATTAATGCCAGGAGATCCATTTACTGGATTAATTTCACCTACAACACCTCCTGAAGCTATTGAAAAATTGAGAAGAGAAGCAGGATTATATGACCCTTTATATACTCAATACGTAAATTGGATGAGTAGAGCTTTTCATGGTAATTTTGGTATAAGTTATACATATAAATTACCTGTTACAAGAATTATAGGAGAGAGAATATATAATACATTCTTTCTATCATTATTATCTGTTATATTAATGTATTCTATAGCATTACCATTAGGGATATTAAGTGGAAGATATAATGGATCAAGATTAGATAAAATTGTAACAGTGTATAATTTTGTAAGTTATGCAATGCCTACATTTATTTTATCTTTATTAATGGTATTTATATTTGGATATAAATTTAGAATATTCCCAACTGGAGGATCAGTTGATTTAGGATACACTCCTGGAACTTTAGATTATGTAGTTAATAAAATATATCATTTGATATTGCCAGCAACAACATATGCATTACTTGGAACTACATGGACTATTAGATATTTAAGAAGTGAAATTATAGATTCTAAGTCATTAGATTATGTTAAAACAGCAAAAGCAAAAGGTGTGCCAGAGTCAGTAGTTTATTCAAGACATATATTTAGAAACTCTGTTTTGCCTATTGCAGCATTTTTAGGTTATACAATTACAGGATTATTTGGAGGATCTATATTTATAGAAACAATATTTAATTATCCTGGTATGGGACAATTATTTATTTCTTCAATATCATCAAGAGATTATTCAGTTATTACAACATTAATATTATTTTATGGATTTTTAAGTTTATTAGGATCATTATTATCTGATATTTTATTAATGATAGTAGATCCAAGAATAAGAATAGAGTAAAGGAGGAGAAAATGAAGACAGAAGAAAAACTAGAAAAAGATGAACTTATTGAAGATAGTTTAGCAAATGAAGTACCTTCAAGTTTTAATGTAATTAAAAGAGAATTTCAAAAAGATAAAGTTGCTTTATTTTCTCTAACTTTATTATCAATATTAATAATAATAATATTTTTCTCAGCTACTTTTTTATTAGATGTAGAAGATGTAATGAAGGTTAGATTATTAGATAAGTATGCAGCACCACTTGAAGGATATTGGTTGGGGGCTGACTATGGAGGACGTAGTATACTTGGTCAGTTAATTATTGGAGCTAGAAATTCTATAGTAATAGGATTTTCAGTTACTATTATTACTTCATTTATAGGTATATTTGTTGGAGTAATTATTTCATATTATGGTGGTTGGATAGAAAATATTTCAATGAGAATAATAGATTTCATAAGTATATTACCAACTACGTTGATAATTATAGTATTTGTTACTATAGTACCAAGATATAATGTTGTTACATTTATATTAATAATGTCAATTTTCTATTGGACAGGAACTGCAAGATTAATTCGTGGTAAAGTATTATCAGAAGTAAGAAGAGATTATATAAATGCATCAAAAACTATGGGAACTAGTGATGTTAAAATAATATTTAGAGAATTACTTCCAAATATTTCATCATTAATTATAGTTGGATTAACTTTAGGATTTGCAAGTAACTTAGGTATAGAGACTGGATTAACATTCTTAGGATATGGTTTACCGCCTCAAGTTCCTTCTTTAGGAATTTTAATAAGTTATGCAACTGCACCAGAAGTACTTGCTGATAAATGGTGGGTATGGATGCCAGCATCAATATTAATATTAATAATAATGTTATGCATTAACTATATAGGAGAAGCATTAAAGAGAGCTAGTGATGCTAGACAGAGATTAGGATAAAAAATTAAAAGGATTAACTTATTAGTTAATCCTTATTTTTTATATTTTGTTAAAACTTCACAACCATTTTCTGTAACAAATATATCATCTTCTATTCTTATTCCAACTTTATTTGGTATATATATACCTGGTTCTATTGTAAATGTCATTCCAACTTCTAATAAATCTGTTGTTTTTTGAGATACATCAGGATATTCATGGCAATCCATACCTATTCCATGTCCTAGTCTATGATTGAAATATTCTCCATATCCCTCATTAGTTATAATATCTCTTGCAATTTTATCAATAGAAGAAAAACTAACACCTGGTTTTACAGCTTTAATAGCTTCTGTATTTGCTTTAAGAACTAAATCATATATAGATTTATCAAATCTACTTACCTTACCAAATTCCATACATCTAGTAATATCACTAGCATAACCTTTATAATAGCAACCTAAATCTAATAGGACATACTCATTATCTTTTAATTTTCTATCCCCACTTTCACCATGAGGGTTTGCAGCATTATCACCAAATAAAACTATAGTATCAAAACTCATTTTAGAAACACCATATTTTTTTATTTCATTTTCTATTATTGATTTTAATTCTAGTTCTGTTATACCTTTTCTAATATTATTTTTAGCAATTTCCATACATTTATCAGCTAAATTTGCAGCTTTTCTCATAAATTCTAATTCTAGATCAGATTTTTTCTTTCTAAGATTACGGACTAAATGAGAGACATCTTTTATTTCTTTAACTTTAAATGTTTCTAATATTGCCTCATATCTTAATACAGTAAGATGTTCTTTTTCTATACCAAGACTAGATATATTATTAGTAAATTCATGTAACTTAGTATACGGACTTTCTGTATCTAAATATCCTATTATATTAATATTTTCTGTTGATTTTTTTGCAACTTCTTCTTCTAATTTTGGACATAAAATAAATTCATCACCATTTTTATTTATTGTGTACATTAAAGCTCTCTCATGTGGATCACAAGAAAAGCCAGTAAGATATTCTATATTTTTTGGTGTAGTAAATATTATACCATCAAGGCCAGTTTCTACTATATATTGAAGTATTTTATCCTTTTTCATATTTTCACCTCTTTTTTATTATTATACTCATTAAATTTGAATATTGCAATAAATATTATAGTGTATACTGATAAATAACTTATAAGTCTATTAGTTTTATTGACATTTAAACTTAATTGGTGTATCATTTATGTATAACAAGGAGAGGTGAAGGAAAATGAAAAAAAATTTAAGAAATTTATTTATTGGGATAACGGTGAGCCTATTTATTACTTCATGTTCGGCATTAACTGCAAAACAATTATATGAAAAAGGAGATTATATAGGAGCATTAGAAACAACAGTTGTTGAATTAAAAAATGCTAAATCACCAATACCATTAGAAATAGAAAATGAAATAATTTCAAGAATTAGAGAAACAGAAAATAGATATATGTCTATAATTAATAATTCTAATGATTATAGAACTAAAGCAAATATCTACTTTGAATTATGGAAAATGGGATATATTATTGAAAAAAATCCTATATTGGAAAAATACACAGACTTCAAATTAAGACATGATAATTATAGAAACTTAACTACAGCAATAGAATTAATTAAATCTTACTCTAATGAAGATTTAAATAAGAGAGTAGGTTCTTTAGGAGACTTTATTACTAAATTAAGAAAAGCAGATGTTAAAAATAGTCAATATTCTTCAATTTTTGAATCATTTGCAAGATACACTGCTGATATATATATTAATAGAGCTGAAGTTTTAGAAAGATCAGCAAACTTTAGAGAAGCTAAAGATATGTATTATAAAGGTTATGAATCATATAAGGATTTTAGTAATAATTATAGAAATTCACAAAATAAATATACAAGTTTAACTAAATCTATTGATTTAGCAGATGCAGAACAACATTATCAAGCAGCTATTAATCTATATAGATATGGAAGATATTCAGAAGCTAAATCTAAGCTTGAAAAATCAAGAGATATTTATTATAGATATTCTATGACTAGAAATGTTGAACAAATAGATAATTATATAAAAGAGATTAAACGTAGTATAGAATTAAATGAGGCTAATAAGAATTTTGAAGAAGGTAAGAGATATTACAACAGTGGTAATTATGATAGAGCTAAACCAAAATTTTTAGAAGCTAAAAAAGTGTATGAATATTATAGAAACTATACTTTATCAAAAGAAATAGATGTGTATTTAGAAAATATTAAATATAAATTAGAAATACAACTTGCTGATAAGTATTTTGAAGAAGGACAAAGAGATTATAATCTACAAAGGTATGATTCTGCAAAAACTGCCTTTGAAAAAGCTAAAACTATATATATTGCACTTGGAGAAAGAACCAAAGTAAGTCAAATAGATGTATATTTAGAAAATATTAGAACAAGAACTGGAAATAATATTGCAAATAATTTTGATATGTATTATAGACAAGCTCTTTCATATGTTGAAAAAGGAAGTAAATCATATGCAGGAGATGCAAATTATTATTACAAACTAGCCATAGATAATTTTAAAAAGGCTTTAAATTATACAAATGATTTCTATAAACGTAGTGAAATAGAGAAGTATATTCAAGATTTAGAATGGAAAATAAAAAATAGCGATAAAGTAAATGAGTATAAATTTACAGAGGAATATAACAGGGCTATAGAAATTATATATTTTGCTGAAAAACAACAAACTTTTGAAGATGTAAATTATTACTACAAACAAGCCATAGATATTTTGAAAAAAGCAATTAACTTAACTAATGATTTAGGTAAAAGAAACCAGGCTACTAGCTTAATAAGAAATCTTGAAAATAAAATTAGTGAAAATGAAAAAAACATGAGATTTACTTTAAAATATGATGAACTATATAGTAAAGCTAAAAGTTCTATTACTTTAGGTGAAAGTAAAAGTAATGCTTATGATAAAAGTTATTACTATAAACAAGCAATAAATTATTTAAAAGAGGCTTTAAAATATACAAAAAACACTATTAAAATAAATGAAGTTAATAAACTTATTTTTGACCTAGAAAATAGGTTAAAAAGAGGAGATTTTAGTGACGATTTCATTAAATTCTTTAGTGAAGGACAAGACTATATAAAAATGGGAGATAGTAGATTAGATGTTAAAATGTCAGATAACTACTATTCAAAAGCTATAAATTCATTTGAAAAAGCTAAAAAATATACTGTAAATAGTAAAAAAATAAATGAAATAAATATGATTATAACTGAATTAAAAAATAGAATGTACAAATAAATTAAAAACTGACCTTAAAAATTGTATCTAAAGTATCAATTTTAATAGGTCAGTTTTGTGTAATATCAATTTAAAAATATTTGAAAAAAAATCTAAAATATGGTAGACTGAATATTATGGGAGGAATATGCAAAAATATATATTTCTAACGTTTTTTTTACTATTAATAAGCTGTTCAAATATAAATGTCAGTACAATAAGCAATTTTGAAAAAAATGCAATTTCTAAAGAAGTAATTAAAGTACAAGATGAGATTATTGATTTAGCAAGAATAGATAATAAAGACGAGATAAAAAAAAGGATAACTACAACACTAAGAAACCGAATAATATTATCAAGTTTATCAAAATATGATTTTTCAAAAATTTTAATAGTTTTTTCAAAAGAGATAGAAATAATAAATACAAATACAGCAAAATCTATATTATTATTAAATTATGAAACTGAAACAAGTTATTTTGATGTAATTTGGAGAAAATATAATGGACAATGGATGATTGATAGTGTTGAATGATAATAAAAAAAGAAGGGAGTAAAAATGATTGCTTATACATTAATCATCTTAATTGCAGTATTGATAGTTTTAATTGGATTTAATATTACAAAAAGTAAATTTACTAAAAAATATGGCGAATATAGTGATTTAGAATTAAAAATATTTGATCTAAAAAGGAAGTTTGAAACTACAAAAAAAGATGTAGAAAGAGAAATAGAATCATTTAAAAAAGAAGAGACTTTAAAAGTTAAAGAAGAACTATTGTCACAAAGAAAATTAGTCGATGAAGAAATTAAAGTAATGAAATCTGAATTTTTAATAAAAGAAGAAAGAATTGCTAAAAAAGAAGAAAATTTAGAATTAAGAACAAATAAATTAGAAGAAAAAGAAGCTAAACTTGAAGAAAGAAAAGAAAAAATTGTTGAAATTGAAAATGAATTAAATGCAATGATAGAAAAGGAAGAAAAAGAATTAGAAAGAATATCAGGTTTAACTTCTGAACAAGCAAAGGAAATAATATTAATTAAACTAGAGGATGAATTAGAATATGATAAAGCTCGTTTAATTAAAGATTATGAACATAATTTGGAAAGAGAAAAAGATAGATTAGCTAAATCAGCTATTGCAATAGCTATTAATAAGGCTGCTTCAGATTATGTTGCAGATGCCACTATTTCAGTTGTACAATTACCTAGCGAAGAAATGAAAGGTAGAATAATTGGAAAAGAGGGGAGAAATATAAGGGCGTTAGAGGCTGCTACAGGAGTAGATTTAATTATAGATGACACTCCAGAAGCTGTAGTACTTTCATCATTTGATGGTGTAAGAAGGGAAGTTGCAAGATTAACGCTTGAAAAATTAATACAAGATGGTAGAATACATCCTACTAAGATAGAAGAATTAGTAGAGAAATCACAATCTGAAGTAGAAAATTCTATGATTAGTGCAGCAGAAGAAGCTATTTTAGAAGTAGGGATACCTGCATTACCTAAGGAAGTTTTAAAAACATTAGGTAAACTTAAATTTAGAACATCTTTTGGACAAAATGTTTTACAACATTCAATTGAAGTTGCACATTTATGTTCTAGTCTTGCTACACAACTAGGAGTTAATGTTGATTATGCTAAAAGAGCTGGATTATTACATGATATAGGTAAAGCATTTTCACATGAACAAGAAGGTTCTCATGCAATTAATGGGGCAGAATTTTTAAGAAAATTCTCAAGAGAAAGCGATATAGTTATTAACGCTGTAGAAGCACATCATAATGAAGTTGAACCAACTTCTGTTGAAGCAATAATAGTTCAGGCAGCAGATGCTATAAGTGCTGCAAGACCAGGTGCAAGACGTGAAACATTATCAAATTACTTAAAACGTTTAGAACAATTAGAAGAAATAGCAAATTCACATCAAGGTATAGAAAGTTCATATGCTATACAAGCTGGAAGGGAATTAAGATTAATTGTTAAACCTGAAGAAATTAGTGATGATCAAGCAGTAATATTATCAAGAAATGTTGCAAAAGATATTGAAGAAAAAATGCAATATCCAGGACAAATTAAAGTTACTGTAGTTAGAGAAACAAGAGCAACTGAATACGCAAAATAATTTTTGAGTTAATTAATTTGAATATTAAGCAGTCATATTTAATTGGCTGCTTAAATTTTTAGAATGGGGAAAATATGAAATTTGCAATTATAGGAGATGTAGTTGGAATATCAGGAGAAAATGTATTATTTAAATTTTTAGCTAGAAGAGGTGGAAATTATGATTTTATCATAGTTAATGCTGAAAATATAGATAAGGGGTTTGGAATACTTCCAAATAATGCTAAAAGCATGTTTAATTATGGAGTAAATGTAGTTACTTTAGGAAATCATAGTTTTGATAAAAAAGAAATATATGATTATTTAGATAGTGAAAGTAGAATAATTAGACCACATAACTTTTCTAAGAAAAGTCCTGGAAAAGGTTATACTATAATTAAAAAAAATGATGTTAGAATAGCAGTAGTAAGTTTACAAGGAAAAGTGTATATGAATACAATAAACTGTCCCTTTTTGGCAATAGATGAATTGTATGAAGAAATAAAGGATAAGGCAGATATAATTATAGTCGATTTTCATGCAGAGGTAACTTCAGAGAAAAATGCTATGGGTTGGAATTTAGCAGGTAAGGTTTCACTTGTATACGGAACACATACTCATATACAAACGGCAGATGAAAGAATATTATTAAATAAAACAGGATATATTACTGATATAGGTATGACTGGTGGTCATGATGGTGTAATTGGAATGAATAGAAAAGAAATTATAAAGAAATTTAAAGATGGAATGCCTGTTAGATATACTGTTTGTGAAGAAAATAAAAGAATTAATGGAATTGAGGTTGAAATAAATCCTAAAACAGGGAAAACATTAAGTATTAAGAGAATAAATTTATCTTATGAAGAAATATAGAGGTGAAATTATGATTATAGCTATAGATGGTCCATCTAGTAGTGGGAAAAGTACAGTTGCGAAAACAATAGCTAAAAAACTTGATATAGCTCATTTAGATACAGGTGCTATGTATAGATTATTAGGTTATAAGATGATAAAAGATAATTTAAGTATAGAAAACATTAGTAGCGTATTAAAGGAATTAAATATAGATATTAAGGGTAATGCTTTTTATTTAGATAATATAGATGTTAGTAAGGAAATTAGAGAAAATAAGGTTTCTATGATGGCATCAAAGGTATCTAAAATTAAAGAAGTAAGAGAGTTTATGGTTAATTTACAAAGAGAAATATCAAAAAATAAATCAGTAATATTAGATGGTAGGGATATAGGAACAGTGGTATTTCCAAATGCTGATATTAAAATATATTTAAATGCTTCAGCTGAGGTAAGGGCAAATAGAAGATATCTAGAAGATCAAAAATTAGAATATGAAAAAATACTTGAAGATATAATTAAAAGAGATTATGAAGATATGAATAGAGAACATTCTCCTTTAAAAAAATCAGAAGATGCTATTGAGATTAATACAGATAATTTAACTTTTGATGAAGTTTTAAATAAAATATTAAAGCTGGTGAATAAACATGAGTACTTATGCAATAATTGATTTAGATGCTTTTAATAAAAATTTAGATGAAATATTAAAAAAAATTTCTGCCAATAAAGTAATGGCTATAGTTAAAGCAAATGCCTATGGTCATGGAGCTATAAAGATTGTTGAAAAATCTATAGAAAAAGGAATAAATTTTTTTGGTGTTGCTAGAATTGAAGAAGCCGAAGAAATATTAGCTGTATTTCCAAAAGTTAATATTTTGATATTATCTCCTATTATTAGAGAAGATATTAAAAGAGCAGTTTCAAAAGGAATACATTTAACAATTTCTAGTTTTGAAGATATAGAATACATATTGAAAAATAAGATAAATGGAAACTTTCATTATGCTTTAGATACAGGAATGGGTAGAATAGGTTTTATGGAAGATGAAATATATAGAGCATATGATAAACTTAAACCTATTGGAATATACTCTCATTTATCATCTGCTGATAATGATGAAAATTATACAAACATACAAATAGAAAAATTTAATAAGGTTACTAATGACTTAGAAGTTAAATATAGACATATATTAAATAGCTTTGGTAGTATAAATAATTATGATGACTACGATTTATATAGAATAGGTATAATAATGTATGGTGCAGAAATGACAGATGTTTTTGAACCTGTTATGACATTTAAGGCTAGAGTAAATCATATTAAAACCTTAAAAGAAGATGCATATATTGGATACTCTAAAACATATCTAGCACGTCGTGGAGATAAAATTGCAACTATATCATGTGGATATGCAGATGGTATGTTTAGATCTATGTCTAATAAATCAAATGTATATTTTAATGGAAAATATTACCCTATTATAGGGAATATATGTATGGATCAGTTTATGATAAAAGTAGATGATAATATTAAAGTAAATGATTATGTTGAAATATTTGGTAATAATATTTTGGTTGAAGATTTAGCAAAAGAATTAAATACTATTAGTTATGAATTATTATGTGCAGTTTCATATAGAGTTAAGAGAATATGGATGGAGGAAAAATGATATTAGATATTTTGATAATTATACTAACCCTATTTTTTGTAATTATGGGATATAAGAATGGTTTTGTAAAATCAGCTTTTAATTTAATTAAATTAGTAATAGTTATATATTTTACACCTATATTTTTACCTACAGTAGAATTAATAGCTAATATTAAAGCTGATAACGTAATAGTTAGATATTCTGCATATGTTGTTATATTTTTGGTATTATACTTATTAGTATCTTTACTTATAAATATACTTACAAAATTAATAGGTATGACACCTCTTGGGATTATAAATAAGCTTCTTGGAGTAGTATTTGGGTTAGTAAAAGCAAGTATTATTATAATATTATCTATTATTATAATGCTATTTGCATCAAATAAATCAAATAATGTTAAAGAAGTATTAGAAAGTTCTATTTTAATTGAATATATTTCTATTAATTCTGGAGCGTATAATTCATTATTTCCAGAATTTATAAAAAATAAATTAGATGATTTTAGGAAAGAAAATATTGAAAAGAATTTTAAGAAAAGACTTTTAAAAGAAATAAAAGAGGGGAAATAATTTATGGTAAAAACATTAGATGTATTGGGAATAAAAGTATTGATAAATAAAATAGAAGATGATACTTCATTTACAATTTCTGTTTGTTTTAATACTGGTTCTGTGAATGAAAAGGAAAATGAAAAAGGTCTTTCTCATATGTTAGAACATATGTTATTTACAGGTACAAATAAAAGAAATAATTTTGAAATTTCAGAAGAAATGGATTTTTATGGAGCAAAATATAATGCATATACTTCAAAAGAAGTTACAAATTATTATTTCACTTCTTTATCAAGTAAACAAAAAGAAACATCAGAAATATTTTTTGATATGATTACAGACCCTATATTTCCAGAAGATCAGATAAAAAAGGAAAAAGAAATAATATTTGAAGAAATAAGAATGTCTAAAGATGATGTTTGGTCCGTAGTATTTGAACAAATGCAAGAAAATCTATTTAAAGGTAATTTAAAATATAATATTATAGGTACTGAAGAAAGTTTAAATAGTTTTACAAGAGATATGCTTATAGATTATTATAAAAGAAATTACACGAGAGATAACTTAATTATATCAGTTTCCGGTAATGTTGATGAAGATTTATTAATTGAACAAATAATTACATATTTTTCAAGATTAGATGAAAATAAAGTGGAGTATGTTTTTGAAAAAAATGAATTAAAGAAAATAGATTATAGGGAAAAAAAGGAAATAAATCAAGTAAATATATATATGCTTGCTAAAAACAATATAAAAGAAAGAACTTTAAAAGATTATTTTATAGATACATGTTTAGAATTAATTATAGGAGATGGATTTAGCTCAAGATTATTTCAAGAAATTAGAGAAAAAAGAAGTTTAGCTTATTCAGTTTATACTATGAATTTTGATTATAAGGATTTAAAAACTTTTGTTATATATATAGGTACATCTATTAATAAATATAAAGAATCTATTGAGGTTACATTACAAATATTAGAGGATATAAAAAAAGAAGGAATTACTGAAAGAGAATTAGAAAAAGTTAAAAATTCTATTCTTTCAACTAGAGCTACAGCTAAAGAAAATAATAAAATTGTTGGAAGATTATTAAATATGTATAAATCTTTTGGAAAAGTATTTAGTGATGAAGAAATTACAGATACATTATTACATGTAACAGTAGAAGATATAAATAATAAAGCTAAAACTTTATTAAATGATTTTAGTACTTGTTTAATAGGAGATATAGATGTTTAGTAAAAGAAATTATATTAAATTAAGAAATCGTATACAGAGATTAGATAAAGCTTTATTACTTATAGTATATTTACTTGCTTTTATAAGCACATCATTTGTATACAGTGCTACGAGGTCTATGTATTATGTAAAAAGTAATTTATTATGGATATTTGTAGGGACTTCAATACTTGTAATTTCTTTATTTATAGATTATAGATTTAGTAAAAAAATAATGAGATTTATATATATATTTTCTATTTTACTTTTACTATATACAAGATTTTTTGGTGTAATAAAACTTGGGGCAAGAAGATGGATTAATATAGGTATTACACAAATTCAACCATCAGAATTTGTGAAGATATTTTTAATAATGATATATTCATTATGGTTTGTAAAGAAATTTCCAAATGGTATTAATTCATTTAAAGCTATTGTTTTAGCATTTATTCCAGGTTTACCCATATTAGGTTTATTATTATTACAACCAGATTTAGGTTCTACATTGATACTTTGTTTTTCTTTTTTATGTATGTTGTATCTATCTAATGCTAATGTTAAACCTATAATAATAATATTTGCAATAGTTGGTATTATGAGTATACCAACATATATGTTTGTTTTAAAAGATTATCAAAAAACAAGGATTGAAGTTTTTCTTAATCCAGAAAAAGATCTGAAAAATAAGGGGTGGCATGTTGCTCAATCTAAGATATCTATAGGCTCTGGTGGTTTATCTGGTAAAGGGTATTTAGATGGAAGCCAGAGTAGACTAAAGTTTTTACCTGAACCACAAACAGATTTTATTTTTTCTGTCATAGGAGAAGAAGTAGGATTTTTAGGCTCGGCATTAGTGTTATCTTTATACTTTTTTTTAATATATGCCATAATAAATATTTCCAAAAAAATTATTGATGATTATGGAAGAATAATACTCTATGGTATATCAGGAATATTTTTAGCACATGTTATAATAAATATTGGAATGACTTTAGGTATAGTTCCTGTTACAGGAAAACCATTACTTTTAATGAGCTATGGAGGGTCATCATTTATATCTTCATTTTTAATGATAGCTTTAATACAAAATATTAAGATATACAATGGAGATGATGATGAGGATAAATAGATACATAGTAGATGAAGAACATGTAAATGTTAGACTAGATAAATTTATGAGAAAGTATTCTAAAGAGCAAAGTCTTTCAATAATATTTTCACTTATAAGAAAAGGTCTAGTAAAGGTAAATGGCCAAAAAAGTAAAGAAAATTATAGACTTTTATTAAATGATGAGATTCTTTTTCCAGATTCTGCTAAAATAGTTATAGAAAGAAAAATAAAAAAGAATATAATAGATATAGATTTATTTAAAAAAATGATAGTATTTGAAGATGATAATGTATTTATAATAAACAAACCTAATAATATAGCTATGTATAAAGGGGATAAACATAAGTTTGGATTATCTGAAATGGCAAAGGCATATTATAATAATCATAATGTAAATTTTGCAAATAGATTAGATTTGGAAACAGAAGGATTAGTGATAGGTTGTAAAAATCTACAAATACTTAGAAAAGTAAATGAGGAAATAAAAAATAAAAATATAATAAAGAGATATATTGCTAAAGTGGAACAAAAAAGTTTAAAATTAAACGAAAAATTTTTTTCAGATAAAAAAATAAAAATACTCGAAGATAAAGTAATAGTGTCAGAAGATGGTTTAGAATCTATAACATACTTTAAAGTGATAGAATTAAAAAATTCTAAGGCACTTCTTGATATAGACTTAATTACAGGTAGAAAGCACCAAATTAGAGTCCATTTAAGTGATATGGGTTACCCTATAATAGGGGATAGTAAATATGGAAAGTATCAAAAAAAAGATAGAATGTATCTTAAATGTTACTATATTAAATTCCTAAATTATGAGATAAAGTTAGACATGAAATTTAATTAGAATAATAATTATATTGACTTTTCTTGAAAACATGGTATAATTTGTTAGAAATTGGCATATGCCATTATGGATAGGAGGAAGTATTTTGTTAGGTAAAGTTAAATGGTTTAACGAAAAAAAAGGATTCGGGTTTATTTCAGGTGAAGATGGAAAAGATTACTTTTTACATTTTTCAAAAATAAATAAAGGTGGTTTCAAAACAGTTAACGAAGGTGAAGACGTAGAGTTTGATATTGAAGATGGAGAAAAAGGACCACAAGCAACAAACGTAGTTTCTAAATAATGACATAAATAGGATTAGTTTGGCTATCTCTTTATAAGAGATAGTTTTTTTTATTAGAAATGAGGGTATATGTTTAAAAAAATTTTTTCTAAAATATTAAGAGGATTAATAGTAATATTTTCTGTAATGACTTTAACTTTTTTCATGATACATTCTCTTCCTAATAACCTAATAGATGAAGAGTTGGATGAAAGTGTTAAAAATCAAATAATAAAAATATATGATCTTGATAAACCTATTAGTGAACAATATATAAAGTACATGAAAAAGGTTACTACTGGGGATTTTGGTAAATCCATTAAATATCCTAATTTAAAAGTATTAGATATTATTAAGAAAAACTTTCCTACATCACTTGATTTAGGATTAAGAGTTTTATTTTTCTCTAGTTTTTTCGCTTTAATGTTTTCTATTATTTCTGTGAATTTTGATTTCATTGATAAACTATTTGTAAGAATTTCAAGTATATTAATAGCAATTCCTGGATTTGTTATAGTTGGATTATTGCAATATTATGCAGTTTATATACATAAAGGATTATTGGGTTTACTTAAATTAAGTATTATGGGATATTATGGAAGGGGAGAAAAAATATTTCCTGTATTAACCTTAGTCTTATTTTATTTACCAATAATATTTAAATTATTAAGAAAGAAAATAAAAGAAGAGTTAAATAAAAATTATGTAGAATTTGCAATAAGTAAAGGTCTTAGCATAAACTATATTGTAATTAAGCATATACTTAAAAATATTGCTCCTTCTTTATTATCAAGTTTAATTCCATATGTAATATCTTTAATTACAGGTTCATTTATAGTTGAAACTCTATTTGGTGTCCCTGGTCTTGGTAGATATTTTACTACATCAATAATAGATAGAGATTATCCTATGATAATGGGATTAACTATATTTTATACTATAATACTTGTTAGTTTATTTAACATAATGGATATATTAATATTAATTTTTGATAAAAGATTGAAGGTGAAAGATGATGAATAAAAAGATTAATTCTATATTTTTTATACTTTCATTAATGATGTTTGTTGTTATTGAAAAACTTTTCAATAAATTTAATTATAGTGATCAGGATTTAAATTCTATAGAATTAGGAATTTTTAAAAATAATCATATTTTAGGAACTGATTATTTAGGAAGAGATTTACTTTCAAGATTATCTGAAAGTGTGTATATTTCTTTATTATTAACTATAATAGTATGTATAGTGTGCCTGATTTCAGGGTTAATTATAGGAAGTATAATGGGATATTATGATAAATTTATTGATAAATTTTTTATGATGATAATAGAACTTTTACTTTCAATACCAAGTATTATAATAATAATATTTATACTATTAATATTTGGAAATAGTTTAATTTTACTAATATTTGCAATAAGTTTTACTAGAAGTCTAAGACTTAGTATACTTGTTAGAAATGAGGTAAAAAAAGTTAAATTACATAACTATGTAGAAGTAGCTAAAAATATGGGTGCTACTCCCTTTTATTTAATAAAAAGGCATATAATGCCTAATATATTACCTATAATCTTTGTAAGATTAACATTAATGATTCCAGGTATAATATTTACAGAAAGTTATTTATCTTTTATGGGAATTGGAATAAGAAATCCAAGACCATCATTAGGTAATTTGATATCTTCTGGATTTTCAAGATTATTAATAAGTCCTAAACAGTTTCTTTTTGCAAGTTTAATTTTGGTTACAATCACATTATTTTTTGGAGGTATATATGAAAATAATAGAAATTAAAAATTTAAGTATATCAACTCCTGAAAAAAATATAGTTAATAATATTAGTTTTGATATAAATAGTAATGAAATACTAGCCTTAATTGGTAGTTCAGGTAGTGGAAAAAGTCAGATGTCTAGAGCTATTAAGGGTATATCTAAGTTAAAAGTAGATGGGATTATTAGATATAATAATATTGAGGATATAGAAATAGGATATATTTTTCAAGATTTTGCAGAATGCTTAAATCCTGTATTAAAAATTAAGAATCAAATAATAGAAGCAGTTATTTATCATAAGAGATTAAATAAAAAAGATTCTATAATTAAAGCTAAAAAAATACTAAATGATTTAAATTTAGATGAAAGTGTATTAGAAAAATATCCATTTGAGTTAAGTGGAGGGCAGAAGCAAAGAATAGTTATAGCGATATGTTTAATGATGGATCCTAAGCTTTTAATATGCGATGAAATAACTACGGGACTTGATAATATTAATGAATATGAAATATTAAATTTAGTAACAAATTTAAATATACCCGTTCTTTTAATTACGCATAATATTAACGCAGTAAGAAAATTTAGTGATAGAATAATATTTATAAATAACGGAGAAGTTATTGAAGTAGAAAAAGTTGAAGATTTAAAAAAATATTCAGATATAGAATATATTAATGCTATGAATAGGGTGTTAGAAGATGAATTTAATTAAACTTACTAATGTATATAAAAATTATGAAAGCATTAAAGCTTTAAAAAATATTGATTTAGAGATAAATAAGGGAACTCTTTTAGCAGTAGTTGGAGAAAGTGGAAGTGGTAAAAGTACTTTAGGTAAGATAATATCTAAAATTACTAAAATAAGTAGTGGAAAATTAGAAGTAAATGGTAAAGTGTCTATGATATATCAAGAATATACATCGTCACTTAATCCTAGATTTTCTATTTTAGATGTACTTGAAGAGGTATATATAATAAAGAAAAAAAAAATTGATATTGATAAAATAAAGGAAATTCTTGAGTTTGTATCTTTAAATCATATTGATTTAAAAAGTAATATAAATATATTATCGGGAGGAGAAAAACAAAGATTAGTTATTGCAAGAGCAATTTTATTTAATCCTGATATATATATATTTGATGAAGCAGTATCATCACTTGATATTCATTTACAATTACAGATTATTGATATAGTTAAAAAGTTAAATGAAAGACATGATAAAACCATAGTATTTATAACTCATAATGTAGAGTTGTTAAAATATATTACAGAAGATATTTTGGTATTAAAAAATGGAGAAATAGTTGAAAGAGGAAATATATTAAAACAAAGTAATATGGCTTATACAAAAAAATTATTAAATATATGGAAATAGTATAAAAAATAGCTTTTTTCTATGTTTTATGATATAATTTAATAAAATCGTGAAAGGATTTTTATGATAATAAATTTTGAAAATTCTAGTAACTTTGCTAGGAACTTATATGAATTTAATGAAAAACAGGAAAAACTTGAAAAAATAGCACTAGAAAATAGAATACCTATAATTACTAGAGAAGTTTTAAAATATATGGTGTTTTTAGCAGAAAATATTAAAGCTAAAAATATCTTAGAAATTGGAACGGCTACAGGTTTTTCAGGTATTTTTTTAGCAGAAATATGTAAAAAAAATAATGGTAAATTAACAACTATAGAAATAGATCAAGAAAGATATTTAAAAGCAAATGAAAATTTTAAAGAGTTTAAGTTAAGTGAATATATAAATAACATACATGATGATGCTATGAATGTATTGCCTAATATGACTGAAAAATTTGATTTCATATTTATAGATGCATCAAAAAGTAAATATGAAGATTTCTATAATCATTCCTATAGTTTATTAAGAGAAGGTGGAATCATCTTTATTGATAATATTATGTTTAGAGGATATGTTGCAGAAGATGATGTTCCTAAGAAATATAAGACAATGGTAAGGAATTTGAAAAAATTTATTAATTATTTAAATGATAAATATAATTTTACATTATTACCCTTTGGTGATGGTGTAGGAATAGTTATAAAATAATGGAGGTAAAAATGAAAAAAATAATAGCGAGTTTGGCTTTTTTAGGATTTTTAATATCTTGTTCATCTGTAGTGGAAGAAAAAGATTTATATAAGGATTATGAAGCTAAATATAAATTAGGTGAAAATGAACCAAAAATAACTTCTAAGACTACAAATAAAGAAATATTAAGTAATGAGAAGTTAACAGAGGAAATTTTTAAGAGAGAAAATAGAAAAATTAATAAAAATCTTAAGGGTGTTTGGGCAGCAACTGTAGTTAATCTTGACTTCCCAAAAACAACAACTATGGAAGAACAAAAAAGAGAAATAGATGAAATGATGGAAAATATTAAAAAATGGGGATTAAATGCAGTATTCTTCCATGTAAGACCTGCAGCAGATGCATTATATAATTCTGAATTTGAACCTTGGTCTATTTATTTAACTGGAAATCAAAATAAAAATCCAGGATATGATCCATTAGAATATGCAATAAATGCAGCACATAAAAGAGGGATAGAGTTACATGCATGGATAAATCCATATAGAGCATCTATGAATACAGATTTAAGTAAATTATCAGATAAGAGTATAGTTAAAAGAAAACCTGAATGGATATTTGAATATGATGGTAAATTCTATATGAATCCAGGTAATCCAGAAGTAGTTAACTATGTTTCAAGAGCTATAGAAGAAATAGTTGAAAAATATGATATAGATGGTCTTCATTTAGATGATTACTTCTACCCATATCCATCAGCAACTTCAAAACTTGGAGATAATGTAGATCAAAAAGAATTTGAAATGTATGGGTCAGGATATAATACTAGAGGGGACTGGAGACGTGATAACGTTAATAATATGATAAAGAATTTATCAGTTTCAGTACATAAGATTAAACCTAATTTATCATTTGGAGTAAGTCCATTTGGAATATGGAGAAATTATGAAACAGATGTTAATGGTTCAAAAACTAAAGGATTACAAAGTTATGATTCATTATATGCAGATAGCTTAAAATGGATGAGAGAAGGATGGGTAGATTATATAGCTCCTCAAATATACTGGAATATTGGATTTGAAAAAGCTGATTATGAAGAATTAGTTAAATGGTGGTCAGAAAAATCAAAAGAAACAAATACTCCTTTATATGTAGGACATGGAATATATAAATACATAGAACAAAAACCATGGAAAGATAGATTAGAGCTTGAAAAACAACTTAAATTAAATGAAAAATATGATGCAGTTAAAGGATCAATATTCTTTAGATATGGAACTTTACTTGAAAATCCTTCAAATATTTTAAGACAAATAGAGGATAATTTAATATAAGGAAAAATATGGAATTTAAATTACATTCAGACTACAAACCTACAGGTGATCAACCAGAAGCAATTAAAAAAGTAGTTGAAAATATAAGAAATGGAATTAGTGATCAGATTTTATTAGGTGTTACAGGAAGTGGTAAGACATTTACTATAGCAAATATAATTAAAGAACTTAATAGACCTGCCCTTATAATGGCACCTAATAAAATACTAGCAGCACAATTATATAATGAATACAAGCAGTTTTTCCCTGAAAATGCTGTAGAATATTTTGTGTCATATTATGATTATTATCAACCAGAAGCGTATATACAATCTACAGATACATATATAGAAAAAGATTCTGCTATTAATGAGGAAATAGATAAGTTGACTCATGCGGCAACGGCAGCCCTTTTAAATAGAAAAGATGTTATAGTTATTGCATCTGTTTCAGCAATTTATGGGTTAGGATCCCCAAATTCATACTCAGATAGAAGTTTGTATGTAGATATAGCTTTAAATGGTATAAGAAGAAAAGAATTAATTAAATCACTATTAGCACTTAGGTATGAAAGAAATGATCTTATTCTTGAAAGAGCTAAATTTAGGGTAAAAGGTGATGTAATTGATATATACCCTATATACCAAGATATAGTTTATAGATTTGAATTTTTTGATGAGGAATTAGAAAGTATTTCTGAATTACATACTTTAACATATAAAAAAATAAGGGATATTAAAAGAATAAATCTTATGCCTGCTACCCATTATTTATCTGAAGTTGAAACTGATATTTTAGTTGAGAATATAAGAGAAGAAATGGTTGAAAGAGTAAAATATTTTGAAGATAGATTGCAGTTAGTTGAAGCACAGAGAATAAAACAAAGAACTGAATATGATTTAGAGATGATAAAGGAGATAGGATACTGTAAAGGTATGGAAAATTACTCTAGATATCTTACAGGTAAAAAATTAGGAGAAGCCCCATATACTTTACTTGACTATTTCCCAGAATCACCTATAGTATTTTTAGATGAATCACATATTATGGTTCCACAAATAGGTGGTATGTCTAATGGTGATAGAAGTAGAAAAGAAATGCTAGTTAATCATGGATTTAGGTTGCCAAGTGCTTTAGATAATAGACCTCTTAGACATGAAGAATTTTTTAATAAGGTAGGACAAGTAGTGTATGTATCAGCAACTCCAAGTGATTATGAAATAAGCGAATCAAATGGAGAAATAGTAGAATTACTTGTAAGACCTACAGGTATTGTTGAACCAAGTATAGAAATAAGACCTACTAAAAATCAAGTTGATAATTTAATGGATGATATTAAAGAAAGAGTATCAAAAGGAGAAAGAATATTAGTTACAACTCTTACAAAAAAAATGGCAGAGGAATTAACAGAATATTACCTAGATTATGGAATTAAAGTTAAATATATGCATTCTGAAATATCTACTATAGATAGAGTAGAAATAGTTAAGGGTTTAAGAAATGGAGAATTTGATGTTCTTGTTGGAATTAACCTATTAAGAGAGGGTCTTGATTTGCCAGAGGTTTCATTAGTTGCAATACTTGAGGCAGATAAAGAAGGATTTTTAAGATCAAGAAGATCATTAATACAAACTATGGGTAGGGCAGCAAGAAATGTAAATGGACATGTAATATTGTATGCTGATAAAATAACTAAATCTATGAAAGAGGCTATAGATGAGGTTGAAAGAAGACGTGTAATTCAAGAAAGATATAATAAGGAAAATAATATAGTTCCTAAAAATGTTAAGGCTCATTTAACTGAGTCATTACTTGAATATACTGAAGATGTTGAAGAAAATAAAGAAAGTAAGATAACATTTAAGTCTATAAAAGAACTAGAAAAAGAAATTAAAAAAGTTGAAGCAGAAATGAAAAAATTTGCTGAAAATTATCAATATGAAGAAGCTATAAGTAGAAGAAATAAACTTAATGAATTAAAGAAAGTATTATTGGAGGTTATGTAGATGAAGTATATACATTACCCTAAATGTTCAACTTGTCAGAAAGCACTTAAACATTTGGAAGAAAAGGGACATACTTTAGAAAAAAGACATATAGTTGAAGAAAAATTAACTAAAGAAGAATTAAGAGAAATACATAAAAAATCTGGATTAGATATAAAAAAATTATTTAATACAAGTGGTATCTTGTATAAAGAAATGAAATTAAAAGATAAATTAGACATTATGAGTTTAGAGGAAAAATTAGAATTATTATCAACTAATGGTATGTTAGTTAAAAGACCTATATTAATAGATGGTGCCAAGGTAATAATAGGGTATAAAAAAGAAAACTACGATAATGTTTAGGGGTAAATATGAATGAGAATTTAACTGTTTCTGAAATTGTAACTTTAGTTGACAAATTTATTAAAAGTAGTGATATGAAAAAGGTATCTATAGAAGGTGAAATGTCTAATATTACTTATCATAAAACAGGACATCTTTATTTCACGCTTAAAGATAGCAATGCACAAATTAAATGTACTGCTTTTGGATATATATATAAAAACATACCAAGAGATTTAAAAGAGGGAGATAAAATAAAGATAGTTGCGGATATGACTTTCTATAAACCTCGTTGTGAATTAACTTTTAATGTAGATACTTTAGAAAAAATGAATAAAATAGGATATCTTTATGAAAAACTTGAGGAATTAAAGAAAGAATACATGGAAAAGGGATATTTTGATGTAGATAAGAAGAAAAAAATTCCAACTATAGTTAAAAGACTTGGTGTAATAACTGCTGAAACAGGAGCAGCCATTAAAGATATAGTTAATACTACACATAGTAGAGATAAATATGTGGATATTTTTCTTTATCCTGTTAAAGTTCAAGGAATTGGTGCAAAAGAAGAAATAGTTGAAGCTATAAGATATTTTAATGATAATAAAGATAAATATAATTTGGATGCATTAATAGTAGGACGTGGTGGAGGAAGTATAGAAGATTTATGGGCTTTTAATGAAAGAGAAGTAATAGAAGCAATATATTATTCTGATATTTTTGTAGTATCAGCTGTTGGTCATGAAACAGATATATTACTTTCAGATTATGTTGCTGATTTAAGAGCCTCAACACCTACACAGGCTGCTGAAAAAATCATTATAAAACATGATGATGCATTGTATACTTTATATAATCTTAAAGATAAGGCTAGTAAAATATTGGAAAATAAGTATTCAAGTTTAAATAAAGAATTAAATAGTCTGAAAAATTCATATATTATTAGAAATTTTGAAGATAAACTTAATGAAAAAAGAATACTAATATCTGAACTAGAAAATATAGTAGAAAAAGCATTAAATTTAAAGATTTATAATATTAATAATGATATTAAAACTTTTAAATTTAAGATGAATACTAATAATTTAATTACAAAAATTGATAGATTTAAAATATTGTTACAATCTCAAAATGATAATATATCAAAAATAATAGAAAATAAAATTGATATAAAAAAACTTGAATTAGAAAATTTTAAATTGTCTGTTTCTAAGCATTCAAATGAAGATATTCTTAAAAAAGGATATACTATTACTACACATAATGGAAATATAATAAAAAAAGGTACAGAAGTTAGTTCTGGAGACATTATAAAAACAACTTTTTCTGACGGGTATATTGAAAGTAAAGTTAAATAGGAGGTAATATGAAGAGATCAACTTTTCTATCATGGGATGAATATTTTATGGGAATAGCATTTTTATCAGCAAATAGAAGTAAAGATCCTGTTACACAAGTAGGAGCTTGTATAGTAAAGGATAGTAAAATTGTTGGAATAGGATATAATGGTTTTCCTATAGGTTCAAGTGATGATGAAATTCCTTGGGGAAAAGAGGGAGATTTTTTAAATACTAAATATGCATATGTAGTACATGCAGAATTAAATGCTATTTTAAATAGTAATAGAGATTTAAAAGGATCTACTATATATGTAACTCATTTTCCATGTAATGAATGTGCAAAAAGTATAATACAAACTGGAATTTCAAAGGTCATATTTTTCTCAGATAAACATAAGGATAAAGATAGTTCTATTGCTTCAAAAAGAATGTTAATTAATGCTGGAATAGAAATAGTTAAGTTAGAATTAGGAATAGATGAATTAATAATTAAATTTAAGGATTAAGAGGAATAAGAATGTATTTAAAAGCGTTAGAAATAAATGGATTTAAGTCTTTTTCAACCAAGACTATTATCGATTTTACTAAGGGAATTACAGCCATTGTTGGACCTAATGGTAGTGGAAAAAGTAATATCTTAGATGCAATATTATGGGTATTAGGAGAACAGAGCTATAAAAATATACGTGCTGCTATGAGTAGTGATGTAATTTTTTCTGGTGGAAAAAATAAAAAACATGCAAATAGTGCAGAAGTAAGTTTAGTAATTGATAATATAGATAGATACTTAGACTATGAAGCTGATGAAGTTAAAATTACCAGAAGAATATATAGAAATGGAGATGGAGAATACCTAATTAATAATAGAAAATCAAGATTAAAAGATATACATAATCTTTTTATGGATACTGGTATAGGTAAACAAGCTTATTCTATAATTGGTCAGGGTAGGGTTGAAAGAATTATAGGATCTAATCCCAAAGAAATTAGGGAAATACTTGAAGAGGCTGCTGGTACTAAGAGAGCTAAAGTTGAAAAAGAAGAAGCTTTAAAAAGACTATCAAATGTACAAGTTGAGTTAGATAAAATAATATATGTTGAAAAAGAACTTGAACAAAGAGTTAAAAGATTAAAAGAAGAATCAGAAAAAGCTGGATTATACAATAGTATAGTTCATCAAATTAATGTTAATAAATACATGCTTTATGAATATAGTATTAATAAAATAGAAGTAGAACAGGAAAAATTAAATTTAGAAAAAAAAGAAAATAGTAAAAAAATTGATGATATACAAATTAATCTTGAATTAGAAAAAAAATATTTAATAAATGCTGGAGAAAAGAAAAATAGTTTAATTCAAAATATTGAAGATGAAAAAAATAAATTAAATAATATATATAAAGAATTAGAGGAAGTAAAGGAAAATTTAAATACATCTATTAGAGAAAAATCTAATTATGAAGTAAAACTTTCAGAAAAATTAGCTATAAAAGATAAGTTAATGCAAGATGAAAAAATATATAATGATAGATTATCTGTTGAAATTAAAGAAATAAATGTATTGACTAAAGAATATGTTAAGAAAAATGAAAATATAGAAATACTTAAAGAAAAAATAGAATATCTTACTAAGTTACGTAATGAAATGGAAGAGAAATTATCATTACATGAAAAATCTATAAATGAAATTGAAATGAAAAGATACAGGCTTAGAGGAGAAAATGAAGATTTAGAAAGAAAGAATAAGTTAACAGAAAATAATATTAGTAAATTAGAAGAAGAAAAGAAGATAATATTATTAAATTCTGAAAAAATTAAATTAGAATATGAATCTTTAAAAAATAAACAAACATCTCAAGAAGAGTCTAATAAAAGTATTTTAAATAATCAAAAACATTATACAGATGAAATCTTATTATTAGAAAAAGATAGAAAAAATATTGCTACTAATAGACAGAAAATAATATTTGAGAAAGAATCTAAAATTTCAAAGTTAAATTCTATACAAAAAACTTTAGATGATAATATATTTTTGACGACTTCTAGTAAATTTATTCTTGATACATTTAAAGATGATGATAATATAGTCGATAGTGTTTCTAATCTGTTACAAATACCAGAAAAATATTTAACAGCTATTTCAACTTTAGTTGGATATAGTTTAAATGATATAGTAATAAGAAAAGCTAATGAAAGTAAAAAATATATTAATGAATTGAAAAATAAAAAGATAGGAACTATATCATTTTTACCTTTAGATACTATTAAAGTATCAACTAAATTAAGTGAAATACCTAAAGGTAATGGTGTTATAGATTTTGCAAGAAATATAGTTAAAATAAAGGAAGTAGAATATGAAAAGTTAGTTGATCATATTTTTTCAAATGCTTTAATTGTAGAAGATTTAGATATTGCAAATTCTTTGATTAAAAATGGATATAATGATAGAATAATTACTTTAGATGGTGATTTAGTTACTTCAAGGGGTAGAATATCTGGGGGATATAAGAAAAATAGAGTAGATTTAACTTTGGGAAAAAGAGAAGAATTAAATGCTATTAAAAAAGACATAACATTGCTTGATGATAAAATTATAGAACTTGAAAATGAGTATAATAATATTGATACAAAAATTTCTATTTTAGATGAAAAATTGAATGTTGAAAATGAAAGGGTAAATAAATTTAAATTGGAATACAATGATATAAAATATTTACTTGATTTAAAAAATAATGAATTATCTAGTCTAGAAAGAAAAATTGATACAATAAATTATGAAATTAAAGATAGTAATTTAATGATAGTTGAAAATACAAATAAAATTGATAAAAATATACAAGAAATAGATGAATCTATGAATGTTATTGAAGAGATATATAATGAAAGAGAAGAATTAGAATTTAAATTAGGAGAAATTGAAGATGTAGATAAACATCAAACAAAATTACATAATATGTTGATTGATTTTGCAGTATTAAATGAAAAATTAACTAACAAAAAAAATTCTAAAGATGATCTTGAAATTATGTATAATAAGGTTAAAAATGATCTTGAAGAAATAAATATATTTGAAAATAATAAAGATGAATTATTTAGTAAATATAATCAAGAAATTGATGAAAAAAATAAATTAGTTGATGAATTAACTGAAAATAAAAATATATTTTCTGAAAAAATAAAAAATGATGAAATTTTATTAAAAGAACTAGAAAAAGATGAAAATAATCATTTTACTGTAATAAATGACTTAGAAAAAGAAACTATTAAGATGATAAATATAGTTGAAAAATTATCTGAAAATATAGGTAGAAATTCTAAAGAACTTGAAAACTTATTTGAAAAATTAGAAAGCTTACATGAAAGTAAGGAAAGTATAATAAATGATTTTAACTATAATATTCTTGAAGAGGATAAAGTTAGTCAAGTTAAATCCAATATTACTAAACTTGAAAGTAAAAAGGAAAATATAGGGAGTGTAAATTTAGCATCTATAGATGAATACAATTTTGAAAATGAAAGATATTTAGAATTAGTTTCACAAAAGCAAGATTTAGAAAATAGTTCAAATTCTATAAAATCGTTAATAACTAATATAGAAAATGATATGATAAGTAAATTTAGCTTTGCATTTAATGAAATTAAAAATAATTTTAAATATATGTGTTCAGAAATTTTTTATGGTGCAAAAGGAGATATTAAATTAACTGATCCTGAAAATATATTAACAACGGGCTTAGAATTAAGTGTAAAATATAAAAATAAACCTGAACAAACATTGATGCTATTATCTGGTGGAGAAAAATCAATGTTGGCAGTTTCATTTATAATGGCGATATTTATGTTTAAACCATCACCATTTACTTTTTTTGATGAAATAGAAGCAGCTCTTGATGAAGCTAATACAAAAAAAATAGTGGAGTTATTAAGACGGTTTATTGATAAATCACAATTTATCTTAATTACACATAATAAGGAAACAATGAAAGGTTCTGATAGGTTATATGGAGTTACTATGAATAAAGAAATAGGTGAATCCAGAATTGTTTCTGTTGATATATAGGAGGATTTATGAAAAAGTTTTTATTATTAATATTATTTCTTGGTATGTATAATGTTAATTATAGTAATAATGGAAGTATGGTAACAGAAGAATTTGTTAAAGTTGTTGAAGATAATAAGGAAGAAAATATTGAAATGGAAGAAAATGTTGAAAAGGAAGAGCAATCTTCTTTTGAACATATTCAAAAATTTGATAAGTCATATGAAAATATTACATTAAATTTAGAATTTGATAAATATTTTGATAAAAATTTAAATCAATTTGCCTTTATTAAGGCAACGACTAATATTAGAGATTTACCTTCAACAAAAGATAGTAAAGTTGTTGGAAAAATTAAAAATGGCATAAGATTGCCATTACTTGGAGTTATTAAGGGTGATGATGAAAAAGAATGGTTAGAGGTAATGTATAAGGATGAAAAACATTATATCTATGCTAAAAATGCAGAGATAAGAGGATTTAATTGGCAAAAGGCAGTTGAAAAAGCAAATAAAGTAAATGATTTTATTATTTCTGCAATTAAAGATGAAAAAGATATTTATTATTTACATAGCTATATTTCTTTAAATATAGAATCTGATGGAAAAGAAGATAAATATGGGAATGTATCAAATCAGAGTATTAGGGCATATTATGATAATAATAAAGAATATATTAATTTACCTGATAGGTCATTATTTACATTAGAGGGAGAAGATGATAATTATGTACATATTAAAACACTCTCTTATGGAGATGAGATATATAAAATACCTAAGATGTATATTAGAAGATTAAAGAAATCTAATATAAGTGAAATTATCAATAAATTTATATACATAGATAGAAATAGTCAAACTCAGGTTAGTATTGAAAGAAACAAGGAAACTAATATATTTAATGTTAATACAGTAGGTTATGTAACTACAGGAACAACAAAAGGAGTAGGATTTGTAACTCCTTATGGTGATTTTCTAGTTGCATATACTAAACCTGTAATGTTATATACATCTGATTTTGAAAGAGAAGATATATTAAATTCTAATGGGGAAAAAATAGGAGAAAGACCAATAATAATAGGTGATGCAAAATTTGCAATTAGATTTTCTGGTGGAGGTTATTCTCATGGAATACCATCTACTTTTGAACCTAAAGAAAATAGAAAAGAAAGAAAAAAAATGACTGAATCAAAGTTAGGTACTATACCTTTATCTCATAAGTGCGTAAGAAATGCAGATGATGTAATGGAATATCTATATAAATGGGTAAATGGTAATGGCAAAACAGATAAAAATGGCTTTACATATCCAGAAGAAAATGTTATAGTAATTGTTGACTAAAATACAGTATAGATGTTCATAGGTGGCAGCATTGAACAGAAAAATTTAGGAGGAAAAATGTTTGATTTTTTAAAAAGTAACGAAGTTATCTGGCTTCTATATGTTTTAATTAATTATTCTGTAATCTTATTTGCTTATAGAAAATGGGGAAAAGTTGGTCTTATGATATTTGCCCCTATATCTATTATACTTGCAAATGTACAGGTTAATAAATTGGTTTATTTATTTGGAATAGAAACTACTTTAGGAAACATAGCTTATAGTTCTATATTTTTAATTTCTGATATTTTATCTGAAAATTATGGTAAAAAAGCAGCTTCTAAAGTTGTAGGTATAGGATTTTTAACTATGATTTTTACAACAGTTGTGATGAATATTGCATTAATATTGGCTCCATCTACTAATGATACTAGTCAAGTTCATTTAGCAGCTATATTTACTCCATTTATCAGATTTACAGTTGCATCATTACTTGCTTATGTTATTTCATCTAATGTTGATATTAATCTATATCAAATAATTAAGAAAATATATCCAGATTTCAATAATATTTGGATAAGAAATAATTTGAGTACATTATTAAGTCAAGTATTAGATAATCTAATATTTAATTTTGTTGCATTTTATGGAGTATTTCCAATTTCATTAATACTAACAATTACATTTTCAACTTATTTCTTAAAAATTATTACATCTGCTTTAGATACACCATTTGTATATATCGCAACATATTGGAAAAATAAAGGTGTAATAGAAGAAATTTAAATATATTGGGAGAAAAAATGTTTAAGAAATATAAATCAATGATTTTACCAATAATTTTAATAGTAATGTCAGCATTTATACAATCATATACTATTGAAGTATTCATAATTCCATCAAAATTATTAACAGGTGGATTTACAGGATTATCTATATTAATAAATATGATATTATCAAATTTTGGTGTAAGTTTATCTGTAGGGATTTTATTGATAGTCCTTAACTTTCCAGTAGCATTATTATGTGCAAAAGAAATTAGTAAAAAATTTGTATTTCTATCTTTATTGCATATATTTTTAACTTCAATTTTTTTGAAATATTTTAAATTTGAGCCATTGTTTACTAATATATTATTGAACTTAACTATAGGAGCAGTAATACATGGTTTACAAATGGTTCTTGCGTTAAAAGTTGGAGGCTCAACAGGTGGGACAGATTTCATTGCTTTATATATTTCTAATAAAATAAATAAATCTATTTGGATATATATATTTATATTTAATATGTTAGTAATATTAATTTTTGGATATATGTTTACATGGGATGGTGCAGGATATTCAATAATATTTCAGTTTGTTACAACTAAAGTTATAGATACTTTCTATAATAGATACAGACGTATTACTCTTCAAATTATTACTAAAAAGGGTGATGAACTAACAGAAATGTATATAAGTAAATATAGACATGGTATGACTAAAATTGTTGGATCAGGAGCTTATTTAAAAGAGAGAGTATATATTTGCTATACAGTAGTGTCAGTTTATGAAGTTAATGATATTGTTAAAGCTATTTTAGAACTTGATAAAAATGCTATTATTAATACTTTTAAAACAGATGCTTTTTACGGTAAGTTCTATATACCACCTATTTAAAAAAATACTTGAAAAAAATATTAAAATATGATATTATTCATAGGTAAATTAAGCGAATATTCCGCTGTTTTCAATAGTATAGAAAATATGAATATTTTAGAGGGAAGGATGTGAATTTCTTGAAAGAGAAATTAATAGAATTAGTAGAAAAAGAATACTTAAAATCAGATTTACCACAATTTAAAGCTGGAGACACAATAGCTGTACATTACACAGTAAAAGAAGGAAATAAAACAAGAATACAGGTTTTTGAAGGTGTAGTAATTAGAATTTCTGGAGGAAGTATTCAAAAAAGCTTTACAGTAAGAAAGGTATCTTCAGGAGTTGGAGTAGAAAGAATTATACCAATTAACTCTCCATTAATCGATAAAATCGAAGTTAAGAAGATAGGTAAAGTAAGAAGAGCTAAATTATATTACTTAAGAGGATTAAGTGGTAAAGCAGCAAGAATTAAAGAAATTAGAAAATAATAATATGAACCTAGCAAAGCTAGGTTTTTTCTTTATTAAAAATTATTATAGTTTAGTAATTTAGTCTCAAATTATTGATGCAATATAAGTTAAGGGGTATAAAATATACAAGAGAATATATATAATACTAGATTGTTCTAAATATTTAACTGTTGACAAAACAGTGGGGGGGGGGTATAATTAAAGAAAATATTAAATAAAAGGAGGAATATAGTAGAGTTAATTATTAATAACACTATAAAATTACGATTTGAAAAAAATAGTTGATAGATATAAACTCATTTATTTTTTAATCTTTATATTAGGAAACTTAATATTTTCACAAAATATAGATTATTATGACAAGATAATAAATCAAAGATTAAGTGTGATAACAGGAATGAAAGAGCTATATTCAAAGAAGAGGAACTTTGATATTTTAGCAAATGTAATATCAGCAGATGAGATATTAAGGCAAATACCTAAATATGAAGAAAAGAAAATAAAAGAACTACACTTATACTTTCCAGATGTAGATTATTTAGAAAAATATATAGAAGATGTTTCTAAAAAAGTCGATAACATATACATATATTTATTTAACTTTAAAACTGATGATAAATATATGAAAAATAGAGATTATATAACATATGAAATGAAAAATATTAATAAAAAGGTAGAAAAACTAAATAATGTGAAAATTTTAAAAGTTAGTTTAACTGGAAAAGATTTATCAGAAATCTTTTTAGAGAGTCTAACAGAAGAAAATGTGGATGAAAAATACTTTAATAAATATATAAAAATTGAGAAATAAATTAAAAAGGGATGAAGAAAAAGGAACAAAAAAGGG